>CAJUHG010000023.1 GCA_910586005.1 uncultured Lachnospiraceae bacterium
GAAGAACATTTGTGGAGCTTATAGTGCAGTTAAGAAAGTAAAGATTAAAAAATAATAGGTAGTAACTTGTTTTTTACTAGTGATATCTTATAAAATAATGGAATGTCTATGTGTATTCTAAAAAGTATCCTAAAATAATAAAAAGTCTGTTTTAGGATACTACTATCAAAAGTGAGAAAAAACAAAAGAGCTGTCCTTGAAGTAATGAACTGCTCCCCGTCAAGTAGACAAGTAAAAAAATATAAATTTTTCCTGCCAGTAGATTATCTGCTGGCAGTTTTTATGCAGCTTGCAAGTAAATTTCATGTTTTTCCATAGGCGTTAAAACCCCAAGACCTCTTTGCAAACGTTTATTGTTGTAGTAATCTATATAATCCTCAATCATTTTTACAAGTGTTTCTTTATCTGTAAATCGTCTTCCATAGTATCGTTCTCGTTTTAAAATCCCCCAAAATCCTTCCATCGGACCATTGTCGATACATTTCCCAACTCTTGACATACTTTGTGTAATTCCAGCAGCTGCAAGTTTACTATGAAATGCTCTGTTCGTATATTGAAATCCCCGGTCACTATGAAACAGCGGGTGTGCTTTTGGATTTAATCGTATTGCTTCATCAACCATATCAAATACCAGTGCATTATTGTTATGATCACCAATGATATATGAGACAATCCGTCTGTCATATAAATCCAGAATTGCACTTAGATAGACTTTTTGTTTCACAATCCCAATATAATAATGGAATTCTGTTACATCTGTGAGCCATTTTTCATTTGGTGCAGTAGCAGTAAACTCACGATTCAGTATGTTTTCTGCTATATATTGAGGATTTGCAGCCTGTCTGGTACAGCCGTGATTCGAGTACTTAATCGTTGATTTCATATGAAGTTTGCGGCAAATACGTAATACACGCTTGTCATTCACAGTGATGCCATGATAACGTTCCAGGTCATCTCTGATTCTTCGATATCCTTTTTCTGGTGATTCTGTATGAATCTTTTCTATCTCATCAGCAATTCTCCTGTTTTTGTGTTCATTTTCAGGGATTTCTCTATGTAACCATTTATAGTAAGCAGCTCTGGACACTCCACCAAGTTTGCAAAGATCTGTAATAGAATAGCCATGTTCTTCGTATTCTTCTTTGATTGCCTGATATATGTGTTTGTGACAAACCAGGCTCAGCCCCGCCTCCTCTCTATCTCTTCGAGTTTTTTTAAGAAAGATGCCTCCATTTCAGCATGTTCTTTTTCTGCTCTTAAAATTTTAACTTCAGCACGTAATTTTTCTAATTCGCTCATCTCATTCGGACTTTTTCGTTTGCCACGGTTATCTCTTAAAGCTTCCACTCCGCCAGCCTTATATTTCATAGTGTAATTACGTGCCTGTTGATAAGATACTTGATATTGTTCTGCTGTTTTGGCATAATTGTAGTCATGTGCAATGCAATACTGTACGATTTCGATTCGTTCTTCAAAAGTGGTTTTTCTTCCTTTGGTCATGATAGTGCTCCCTCCTGTTCCAGAAGATTTTAATTCTTCATGACCATTATACTTCTTTATCCAGATTTGTAACTTAGCTTTTGAACGAATTCCGTATTTTTTACAAATATCATCTTGGGAACCTCGTCCTGCTAAATAATCCAAAACCGCTTGCTGTTTCAATTCTTTGGAATATTTCTTGTTTCCCTTTAATGTGAATGCATTTGAACCCATAGATTCATAATTACGAATCCATTGTTGGACAGAAGCTTTGCTGACATCAAACATAGATGCAATTCGACATTGACTTTCTTTCCCATCCAGATACAGATTTACAACATATAGCTTATCTTCAGTAGATATTTTCCTTTTAGACATAAAATATGCTCCCTCCTAAGTAACAAGTTTTTATTATTTCACTTGTCTACCTAGAAGGGAGCATATCATAATATTTTCAGGATAGCTCTTTTATTTATGAGAATAGGAAGTTCGCAGAGCGTACGTTCTATTGTTTATGGTTATCTATCATAATTAGAATTATAGTGAGAGAATTTTATTGAGAATGATGATAGGAGAAGTTACTGTGAGTTTGTCTATTTTATTCTAATTGACAAAGGATAACGGGTATAATAATATGATATCAAAATAATATTATTAGAGTGTAGAACATAAGGAGGAAACAGTATGTACCATTGTCATATTCATTTTTATTTTATAGGTACAAAGTGCAAAATATTTGAAATTATAAAAGAAATGTCTCCACTTGAACAGTTTACACATGAATTTTTAGAAAGTGAAAAACCAGAGGAGGCATTATTAAATAGTGCAGATGTAGTTTTGTATAATTTACAAGATGAGAAAGTTAAAAATATGGTGCAGATGCTTATTGCAAAAAAGAATCAGAAAACGGAGCTTATTTTGCTTACAAACAAAAATAAGATTTTGGACTTAACAGATTTTTTATCAGATATCAAAGATATATGGACCTATCCTATGTCAGATGAGGAAGTAAGATTTCGTTTTCTTAGATGGCAACAAACATGTAAAATAAGTAAGGATTTTTGGCTAACCAATCATTATTTTGAAACTACTATTAATAATGTTCCAAATCTTGTATGGTATAAAGATAAAGAAGGAATTCATAAAAAAGTAAATGATAGTTTTTGCAAAATAGTGAATAAAACCAAAAAGCAGGTGGAAGGGCGTAGCCATGCTTATATTTGGGACGTTGAACAGGATGATCCAGCATGTATTGAATCAGAACTTGAGGTAATGAATAAGAAAAAGACTTGTATATCAGAAGAAACAATTCAAACCGGAGCAGGTATTAGAACACTTATGACTTATAAATCTCCTTTATATGATTTAGATGGCAGTGTAATGGGAACTGTAGGCGTGGCTATTGATGTAACACAAGAAAGAGCTTATGAAAAGGAGATTATTCAAAAAAATCAAACTTTAGAGACAATTTTTACTACCATAGATTGTGGAGTGATTCGTCACACTTTAGATGGAAGACAAATTCTTAGTATCAATAGAGCTGCGCTTAAAATTTTGGGTTATGAATCTCAAGAAGAATTAATAAAAGATGGATTTGATATGATTGCACAGTCTGTAGTAGAAGAAGATAAGGCAAAGTTGAGGGAATGTATTAAGAAGTTAGAAAAAGAAGGAGATAATGTTAGTATAGAGTATTGTGTACAACATAAAAATAAAGAACGATTACATATAATGGGAAATATTAAACTTTTACAAGAAAATGGAAAATGGTTTTATCAGCGTTTTCTTTTAGATTGTACTGAACAAAAACTACAAGAAAAAAAGAACAAAAGACAACAAATGGAGTTAGTACAAGCATTAAGTATTGATTATAACTGTGTTTGTTTTTTTGACTTAGATACAAGAAAAGGAATTGTATTGAGGAAAGATAATGATAAGGAAAGTATATTTCATTCTATTTTTGATGGAGAAATTTCTTTGCAAGGAAGCCTAGAACGTTACATACAAGAATTTGTCTTTGAAGATGATAGAGAAATGTTGCATCAGGCAATTTCTGTATATAAACTAAAGAAAGAATTAACAGAAAAGAAACAGTATTATGTGAATTATCGTATGGTAATAGATAGTGAAATTTTATATTTTCAAATAAAGGCGGTACGTGCAGGAACTTGGGGGGAAAATCATGGTATGGTATTAGGGTTCCGCAGTGTAGATGAAGAAACACGCAGTGAAATGGAAAAGAAAAATTTATTGGAAAATGCACTTTTGCAAGCAAATAGAGCCAGCAAAGCCAAAAGTGTATTTCTTTCTAATATGTCACATGATATTCGTACACCGATGAATGCAATTGTAGGATTTACAGCTTTAGCAATCACTCATATTGACCAGAAGGAACAGGTAGGAGAATATTTAAAAAAGATTATGACCTCTGGAAATCATTTATTAAGTTTAATCAATGATGTATTGGATATGAGCCGAATTGAAAGTGGTAAAATACATTTAGAGGAAAAACCATGTCATTTACCAGATATTTTACATGGATTGCGCAATATTTTACAGGCAGATGTACATGCAAAGCAATTGGAATTATATATTGACGCTGTGGATGTCCTAGATGAAGAAATTTATTGTGATAAGTTGCGATTAAATCAAGTACTTTTAAATCTGCTTAGTAATGCAGTTAAGTACACAAGTGCAGGTGGTATTGTAAGCATGCGAATTAAAGAAAAGGCTGGAGCACCCATAGGTTATGCCAATTATGAATTTAGTATTAAAGATACAGGAATTGGTATGGGAAAAGAATTTGTATCTCATATTTTTGAACCTTTTGAAAGAGAAAAAAGTAGTACCATCAGTGGTATTCAGGGTACAGGTCTTGGTATGGCTATTACAAAAAATATTGTAGATATGATGAATGGCTGTATTGATGTAAAAAGTGAGCAAGGAGTAGGTACAGAAGTTACAGTTTCTTTTACTTTCCGTTTATATTCAGGAAAAAAAGAACCACAAGATATACCTAAATTAAAAAATTGTAGAGCACTGGTAATAGATGATGATTTTAATACTTGTGATAGTGTAACTTATATGTTGAGTCAAATTGGGATGCGTGCAGAATGGACCTTATCAGGAAAAGAAGCTGTACTACGTACGCATCAGGCTGTTACCCGAGGAGATATTTATTCTGTGTATATTGTGGATTGGCTATTACCAGACATGAATGGTATCGAGGTTACTCGTAGAATTCGAAAAGAAATGGGTGATAATGTTCCCATTATTGTTTTAACAGCCTATGATTGGTCTGATATTGAAGAAGAAGCAAAAGAAGCTGGTGTTACAGCATTTTGTAGTAAACCATTATTCTTATCAGAACTTAGAAGTTGTTTACATTCTGTTGTAGAGGCAGAAAAAGAAGAAGATTTGGAAGAAACATCTGTAAAACTTCGCACAGGGCGTATTTTATTGGCAGAAGATAATGAGTTGAATCAAGAAATTGCTACAATCATTTTAGAAGATGCAGGATTTTCTGTAGAAGTTGCAGAGAATGGGAAAATTGCTGTAGATATGTTAAAGAACTCGCAAGAGGGATATTATCAATTAGTACTTATGGATGTTCAAATGCCAGAGATGGATGGTTATGAAGCAACACGAACTATTCGTAAGTTAGAGAATAAGCAATTGTCCTCTATACCAATTTTAGCTATGACTGCTAACGCTTTTGAAGAAGATAGACAAGAGGCTCTGAAATGTGGAATGAATGGTCATTTGACAAAACCTATTGATCCTGAAATTTTATTTGAAACTTTGGATAAAATATTAGTTTAAAAAGACTTTTTATAAAATAATCTTTTACTGTAAGTTACAAGTGTCGTGTTTTGAAAATATATTATGGGAATTGTCTATTATCATGAACAATAGAAAGCACACTTTGTAAACTTTCTATTGCCATAATAAAAATAGCCATTGTTAGAAATACAATGGCTATTTTAATCTTCACTTACAAATATTTGTGGTAAAAGTATATATGATAACAATATTGATTGTTAAATTAAAAAGTTTACAATTGTTATTTATTTTATATATATTTTACCATGATAGACTGCTGCAATCCATCCTGAAGGCACTCGCATCCAGATGTCTTCTCCTACTTGTTTCCATTCCTTACAAGTAACCCTGGTACCTTTATCTAGTGCACCATCTCCATCTGCATCATGCTTTCTTCCATCTTCTGTAAGTTCACTGTGACTCTTGGCTCTGTAAATAGTTCCCGCACCTTCACGGACCTTTAATTCTGTTTGTAGGGTATAAATGCTTCCAATTTTGTAATTTCTTGTTTCTGTTGTGATTTTGGAGGCATAAAGGCTTTCTAGTTTTGCTTTTGATACTTCTCCATACAATCCATCTTCTTTTAGGTTATTCTCTTTTTGGAAGTTTAATAAGGCATTTCTAGTATTCTTTCCAAACACTCCATCTGCACCATCTATACCACAGGAGTAGCCTGTTCCAATTAACATTATCTGCATGTCTTTTACTTTCTGTCCTTTATCTCCCTGTTGCAGCCAACTTCTTGTTATATCCTGTGCTGTGTTAGCAGAAGAAGATGCTTGTCCATTTTCTTCCAATAAGGTATGTACTTCCAGTAAGTCACTTCTTCTGTAGATACTAGAATAAGTCACTCCTTTTCCTGGATTTCTTTTTGTATTGGAAGAACCACCAATCGATTCATACATGCCACCATCTCCTGCATAAATAGCTATATGGGTAGCTCGATTATTTTTGCCAAAGAAGAGCAAATCCCCTTTTTGTTTCTGTGAAGAGGGAATTTTCTTTCCAAGACTTCTATAGTCATTGGCAGTCGTGCGGTTTACTTTAAAACCAGAATCTCTGAGTACATTATAAACATATCCAGAACAGTCATAGCCACCTTCTTCCATACTTTCCCCACCCCATACATAAGGTTTTCCAAGGTATTTTTTACAATTTTCAATTAAGATAGTTCTATTTGTAATTTTTTTATTCATAATATTTCCTCTCTTTCTAATTTTCATCTACTTCTGGCAGTCCTTTGACCGAAGTAAGCAGTGATGCAATTCCTGCTAAGGCTGCAGTTCCAAGAACGGTTTTCCAGTCTACTGCTGTAATGGTTGCCGCTGCTGGAAGCATGGCAACTGTTGTCTGTGCTATGGTTTTTACTGCTCGTATGGCAGCAGCTTTGTACCATTGTTTTGTTTTCTTATTCATAACATTCCTCCTTAATATGCATTTTTCAAATGATTACTTACTTAAATATAACTTGTTATCCATACCAATAGCCCTGCTGCAAAAGCTCCTACTAGTGTGCTAATAATTGTGGTAATGGCAGTTTTTTTATATGCCTTGATATCTTCTACAGGAGAATGTTCCATACTATCTACACGGCTGTCCATGTGGTCAATTTTTTCATCCAAAGAATTTACTGCTTCATTGGTATGTTTCAATTCTTCTGTCAATTGAACCATTGTTTTAGACATAGTGTGTATCTCATTGATAATAGGTTCTAATTTGTCTAAGCGGTGGGTGTTACTTTTGGAGCGTTCCTCTGTTTTGGTTAAACGTTCTACTATATCAGATTCTTGCATTTTTTCACCTCTTTTCTTCATTTATTTTTCTCTTGTTGGAGAAAATTTTTATGTTTATCTGTAATATCAAGAATGCCGAAAGCATTCTTGTAGCAGGGCATACATCATGCGAAGCATGGTAATTTCATTGCAAGAAGATAAATTTGTCTGAACAAGAGTAAAATTTTTGACAGAAAGAAAAGCCTTCTAAGAATAAAAATTCTTGGAAGGCTTTTTTGATTTTATAGGATAACTACTTGCTTTAAAAAAAGACTGTTAGTGAGAGATTAGCATATTTAAGTTTGGTCCATATCCCTGTGTAAAATTTTTCTCAGTATTCAAGTATGACATATCTGGGTTTAATTCAAAAAATAGTTTATATTCACGCAGTACATTTGGGTCACAGGAACCACGCTGAATTTTCTTTTTCCATTCTTCATAAGATTTTGTAATATAATGATTTAATTGAAAAGAATCTTTGTTATTTTTCTCATTGTCTAACTCAAGACAGCTTCTTCTTAAAACGGGATTGTATCTGGAAAATCTGTTACAGCGATTGGTCTGTATAAATTTTTTCCCAGAGGATTTCCAATCATACCAATCAGCAATCGTAGGAAAGCGTTCCATTACAGAACCAGCAGTTTTCTTTTCTTGTCCATTGGCATTATAATGTACCCATTGACATAAAATAGAAGCATATTGCTCATGTTCCATTAGAAATTCTTTTAGGGTTTTTGTGTGATTCATTTGGATAAATTCATCTGTATCAATGGGAGCTATCCATTTTGTTTCTATTCCATAAGTCTCTAAAAAATGATTACAGGCGTCTTCTTGTGTATTTTTTGTACTTTTCCAATCTACAAATGTAATTTTATCTAGATAGGGACTATTGATAGATGTTAAAAAAGATTTTACAGGGACTGAAGATTCATTATCATATAGATAAATATGATCAACATTGAGAACGTTTATAAAATGTTCTAACCATTCTTCTAAGTATTCATTTTCATCACGTATCAGTAATAAAATAGATACATAATAATTGTAAGTTTTTTCTTTTTCTTCTTCTTGAAATTTATTCTGCTCATAGAGCATAATATCTTGTTTATGCGTTTCAATTAGTTCCTTTAATTTTATTTCTGATTCCTTTAAAAGTTCTCTATTCTCTTTTAGCTGTTTTGTACTTTCTTCGATAGACAAACCCTGAATAAGGTTGTCCATAAATAATTGATTTTCATTTTGTACAAGTTGTATTTGAAGTTTTCTTTTTTCTTCTAGTTCTAATAAATTTTTTTCATAGTCATCTGGAATATCTTTTTCTAATATCGTTCCATCTATATAATATAGTTTGTCATTCAGACCTGTTTGAAAAAGTTTTTCGACCATATCACCCTCTATAAAGATATTGTCTTTGTCTTTTAAGTCTGTGTCTGTAAAAAATTTGTTATATCCAATTATCTTTTTAGTAATTGGATCAATAAATAATTGTAATTTCATAAATAAAATCCTTTCGTTTGTGATAGGTTGCTTCCATTGCCTTTAGGCAGTGAGAGCAGCCTTATAAATTGTTACAAAAAATAATTGTTGATATATTACCTTTTATTCCCGCGAGCAATGCACCCACAGGGAACTTAGGAAAATAGACATGCTAAGTGCCCTGTGGGTATGCATAGATATTTGACTAAAGTGCTACAATGGAATGGATAATAATACTTCCACCAAAATCTTGGATACTTAAAGTGCCATTTGATGATAAGGTTAATGTTAGATAATTTTCTGTATTTACAGAATTATCATATCTTGGATATAATTTACAAGATGCATCATAAATAGAGCTACATAAATTTAAATCATTTCGAACTAACAAATAGTTTTCTTCTACAAAAGTTTCATGAGAAGATACAATTCCTGCGATTCTTAAGATTGCATAGGTACCATTATAAGAAGCTGGTGACGCTTCCATTCCTCCAGAACAACATATGTTTTGATACCATCCTGTTGTATTTGATAGATCTGTTAATGTATGTAATCCTTTTTCTGGAATAGTAAAAGAACAAGAACGGCCACTTCCTAATCGAAAAGCTCCTTGTGCGATTATAATTTCATTATTCCCTTGTGAAACACTAGAGCAAGCGGTGATAGCGCCATTTTTTAAATATACAGGTGTACTTTCAGAGCCAATTGTGGAACTAAAAGCAACTGGTTTTCCGCTGGAATTAAAATATACAGGTTTATTGGAAGAACCTATCATAGAAGTGTTGTTAAGTGCATTTGCTTTGACTGCTGTTCCAGTGGAAGGCAAAGCCCCAATATTCTCAGGTGTTAAATTGATCGTTCCTTTTCGGTAAGATGTTTCTGCGTTACCTTTTACACCAGTTACGGTTCCCTCTAGGAAATCCCAAAAACCATCTTCGGTACGATAGATGATAGTTCCACCTGGATAGGTAACGCCGCTTCCGCCTTTAAAGGTGTTGTCTGTAACAAAAGAATGGGATATGGTGTACATATATCCAGCTCGTTTTGTAGCGGTTTCTAACTGAGGATATTCAATCGTACCCATAGGAAGCAAAAAGCCTTGCATTGCTTGTGAAATAAAATGTGCTTGTTCACAATAGTATTTAGCATTGTCAGTATCTTCATTTTCTCGTGTACCAGTACTTCCAATGGCATAACTTTTGGATTCAGTAGAAAAATTGTTTGCTTGCTGAGCACTAGAAGAGGCAGCATTTGCATAGTTGTTAGCATTTGTAGCAAAAGTACTCGCTCGATTAGCTGCTTGCGTAGCAGTAGAAGCGGAGGAGCTTGCTTGTGTAGCTTTTTCTTTTACTTGATTTGCCTGCGCTGTTGCTTGTTCTATTACATAGTGATAATCTTCCTGTGCTTTTTTTAAAGTGTCTACTAAAGTATTAAATTCATTGGAAGATTCAATATCAGAATTTCTGACAGTAGTGTTCTTAATACTAATGGAAAAAGGCATAGTAGATAATAAGACATTTTCAAGTGTGTATAAACATAATTCTGCCTTGGCAATTCCAGGAACCAGTAACATTTGTTCTGTACAAGTAAAAGAAACGGAATGGTTTTCAGAAGCTGTACAAGTTTTTTCTACAATTGTTCCATCTGGTTTTTTCCATTTTATCATTGCATGAAAATCAGAAATATCAACTAATTTTCCATCTTCTGTAACTGTAATTTGTATTTTTCTTGAACCTGCATCTCCTTCCTTCATAACTAGTACTTGGTGAAAATCCCTTTTCGTATCAAGGGTTAATGGATAAGTAATGATTGACATAAAATGTCCCTCCTTTATAAATTTGTAAAGTTTATATAGTGAAAAATTATATTCCTACTTTTACAATAGGACTGTAAGTAAATGAAATATCACATGCCACAGAATCTGCTGACAATGTAAAAATATTGTTACGATTTTGAAAATCATTGCAGATACAAGGATAGTGAAAATTAAATTTGGATGGTAAATCTGATCTGGTAGGAATAGAAGAAGTAATTAGTTTATTTTTTCCATCTAAGGTAATTTTTTCATTTTGAGATACACTTTCTACTTTGGTAGCAGTGGAAGAGTTTTCCATTTCATTCTTTAAAATAATTTTTCCACTGCTATGACTGATAATTGTGGTATAAGGATAAATAATACCAATCTCATCTGAGACATCATAGAGAGTAAAAGTCTCTCCTGGGCGCAAAGAATAATGGATGGTATGTTCCTCTCGAAATGCATAAGGAGAATCTGTGTAAATGGTTAATTCCAATCCTACAACTTGATTAGCAAAATTTATCTGTTTGCTGGAAAAAACTGCATTCCAATAGATATCTATATAGTTATCTGATAAAAATTTTAATTTGTGAAAGCCATCCTTGCGGCACAGCCATCTTTGAAGCGTAGATACTTCTTCTGGAGTTAAGTAAGGAGTTCCTTTACGGCAGGGGTTCTTACAAATCTGAAGCATGGCAGTATAAGTCTCTTCATATTTTGAACCATAGAAATAAAAACGGTCAGACCCAACAGGTCTGACCGTATGAAAAGAAATATCAGCTCCAGAAGATAGCGTTTCTATACCTGAGGAATTGAAAGAGCAGAGGCACATTCCATAGTCGGATAAAGAAAATCCATCATATTCAAAATCTGTTGCATACATATAAGTTACCTCCTATAAGTTTTATATTTCATTTTGTAAATTTAAAAGTTTTTAAGTGTAATAGCTCTTATAATTACTTTTGTGTGTTTAAAAGTATTTGTAGTTATCTTTACATACTTAATCATTCTTGTAGTTGCTTTTGTGTATTTAGAAGTTCTTGTAGTTGTTTTTGTGTATTTAGAAGTTCTTGTAGTTTCTTTTGTGTGTTTAAAAGTTCTTGTTCTAGTTTATCTACCCTTTTTACTGTTTTTTGTACCATATAGATAGTCAGCATAATAAATTCACTGTATCTTAAGCTATAGTGGTAAACAATAGTTCCCGTTTCATCTTTAACCAGACGTTTTGTGGAATCAATGTTAATGCCATCTTCATCTTTGTCATATTCATATATTTCATCTTTGCACAGAGCACCAAATTCCATAATATCTATGCCACATTCTTCCATTGCAATTTCAATATCTTGAGCGATTGCTCCAATATGAACTCTGTCACCATCTTGAAACATATATTGACAAGGCATAAGTTTCATAAACAATGCAAGATATTTCTCAGAAGATTCCTCATTTAAATAGTGAATGTTTTTCTTTTTTGTGCGGTCAGAAGTTGTGATAGAATCTTTCTTTGCATAAAGCTGTGTCCAAAGGGAGTCAGATTCTCCTAGAGAAGCTATATTATTATCTGTGCATTTAAAATAATTATTTCTATACTCGATAAAATGGGATTTGTTACCCTTTAAGAGAAGATAAGAATTTAAATTTTCATTGCCAAGAAGGATTTTTTGATTGATAGAATCATAAAATAAAATTTTATGTCTCTGATCTGTAGAATTATCATAAACATAAAATTTCCCTTCAGAGGTTATAAGATTTCTTGCATAGATATCTCCATCTGGCGCTAAATAGTATTCAGAAGAACTTTTTGCATAGAAGATACCAGTTTCATCCAGAGAAAAATAAGTATCAAAGGTATTATCAGTTTCTTTTCTTGCATAGCATATTCCATCATCTGTTACGCTGATACACATTCCACTTTTTTTATTTGTAACATAATAACCTGCTTGCATGCCAGCATCATTAATATATGTATCAATAATTCCTGAACAAATTTCTGTATAGCCATAGCTTCCATAGCTTCTGAAACTGCCATCTTTAAATGTAATGTATTCTGTTTTGTCTATCTCACTACAGTTAAAGCGCAGCCCGTCTGTTCCTAAATAGATACCACCTAGTGCTGTATTTTTTAAGGAGGAGGCTTTATTGTATAAAGATTGTTCTCCAATTGTCCAGCCACCAATACTTCCTTTTGCAGAATCTAAATTAGCTCCTTTTATGGTACCTCCTTTTATGGTACCTGTACTGGTAATATTACCAGAAAAGGTGCCACCAGTTGCATGGATGGTACCAGAGAAGGTTCCATTGGAAGCTGTTATATTTCCCTTGCTATCTGTACAAAATACTTCTGTGGAGGAATCCCCGTTTTGAGCTGTTATCAGAAACAATTTTTGTTTATTATTGGGATTGATGGTAATGGTGTTGATACCATTTGTAACAGTAAGTCCTTGACTGTTAAATTGTAGAGAACCAGAAGTATTAGAGATTCTTAAATCTTCGCCTAAAATTTGTTCTCCTATTAGTTTTTTTGCAATAATGCCATATGTTTCTGTTTCTTCCCAGTTTTTAGAGGGATCTTTGTAAATAAATTTTCCCAAAGCAGCATCTAGTGTATTCCAATTATCATGTGTTGTGTAAATACCATTGTTTAATAGTTTAAGTTGGCAGTCGTCGTAGGTATTTTTCAGGTCATCATATTTCATTGCTAGTAAACCTTGGCTGTCAATAACTAGTGTTTGGCGGTGGGCGTTGTTGCAAATTTTTTGATTTGTCATATCTAGTCCATCAGACACCCAGTGATTGACTTTTTTTACAGTTTCTGAGTTAAGCGCCATTTGCTTAGTGACAGCGTTATAAGATTTTGCCATAGTTTGGGCAGATTTTAGGATACTTTTTGCATCAGACATAGTATTGTTTGCTGTATGGATCACGGTGGAAAACTCAACATCAATATCAGAAGATGCTGCTTCAAAATTAATCTGATAGGAGAGGAGACGGAGCTTGTAAATCGTATCTTCCTTTCCAATTTGATCATCCATACGAACACGAATCCAATTGCCAACATCAAAATCTTGTAGGATAGGTTTAAATTCTGGTAATGCCAATAAATTGTTAAGAGAAGTGGAAATATTATATTGTATCGTTCCAGCTTTCAAAAGTTCTTTCTGTGCATCCTCCATAAGCCATTTGGCATGTGCAATTACTTTTTCATTGCTTTTTAAGTTATCTGAAATAATATGTTCATTTTTATATTCTCCTTCACGTCGGTAATACTGAAAAATTTTCCATAGATTTTCGGTTAAATTGTCAGTTGTTTTGTAAGTTTCTAAAAACTTTTGGAAATCCAGTTTTTCCTTTATCTCCTTCATATATGCCTGAAGCAAAAGTAAAAATTTAGTTACTTTATGGAGCTGTTGCTCTCGTGTAGACAAAAGATTAGAGATAATGGCTAGTTTTTCTTTGTAGTTGTTTTGATATTCCAACATTTCTTGATACAAATTTCCTGATTTCTCTTTGATAGTATCTATCTGTCCAGTAAGGATTCCCAAACAGTCATTTAACACATTTTGGAACGTAAAGAGGTTGTTTTTGCTGTGAAGTTTGGCTTCTTTCTGAAATTTATCCACAGAGGTATCTAGGGAGTAAAGATCTGTGGCTATGGGCAATTTCTTTGAAGAGACCATATAAGAAATAGAATCTTTGGCATAGGTAATTACATCATCATTTAGTAAGATGCTTACCTGAGATGGAATATTGACAGAAACGGTTATTCCCTCTTTTTTTGCAATTGCAGAATAGTTGGAATTTGTAATTGTATTAGTAGCGTCATCTGAGTTTTGTCTATCTGTGACAGAAAAAGTTCCTTCCCATTTACCTTCATATATTTTCTTGCCATCTGTTTGTGATTTTAAAGAGACGGTGGAAGAACTTTCTGCAAGAGCAACAGAAAAAAGAGCTGTATTAATAAGTGTTTTTGCCTTATTTAAGATAACATTTTCAATGCTAGATTTTATGGTATTGGAATTATTAAGACCAGAAACTGCGACTGTCCCAAAAGCTGTTGAATTTAAGAGGGAGAGCGCGTTATATTTATCATAGGTCTTCATCTCATAGGTGGGCATCATGGAAATTTCCAAAAAAGATTGTAGATCCAAAGCATTATAGTAATATTTTACTAAATGAGACTGACCAGAAAACACGGTTGGAATCTGATAGTTATATGTGGTATAAGGTTTCTTTTTGGAAAGTTGTGATATTTCAGTTAAAACAGTATTGATGCCAGATACATAATTACTATCTTTTTTTGTGCTGTTAAAAGCTGCTGGAGCCATATAAGGCACTTGATTTGTAGTTTTATATGTGTGTGTGGTGGTAGTTGTATCAATCACATGGTTACTGGAATATTCTTCATATTTTTTCCCATAATCTTGTAGAGCTTTTTGTAAATCCTTTGGCATATCGGCTAAAGTTTCTGGTGAGAAATAGTAAATATAGGGACTTCCAGCCGGATTTAATTGTATAAAGGCAGCATTGATTGTCTCATCTCCACCTTCTACATAAAAACAATTTTTCAGAGAATCTATATTTCCTTCTATAGAAAGAGAGGAAGCAATATTTTCTCGATCTATCAGAATCGTGGTATCATGACCATAACCTTCTGTAATATTAGTACTTAAGCATTTGGGACATTTATCATGGAAATCACTGCGAAAATGTTTTCTTTTGCTAATGGAAGTGCCAAGAAGTTCCTCATAACATACATTACAAGTGCTACAGAGATCATATGCATGAATCTTTCTATGGATAGAATCAAAGAAAAAAAGACATTGCATTTTTTCTGCAACCTCTCCTGTTAAAAAGTCATAGATGCTGGTGTTACTAGCAGTAAATTCAAAAGATAAACTTTTTAAGGAAGTATCTACATGCCCAATGGTATAATGGGGAGCTTTTTCAGCTAACACTCGATGGAGAAGAGAGTGTTTTTTCTTTTCTGTACGAGTATTTTCTGCATCTAAATCAGAGATATCTAAGTAGAATACAGTAACAGGATAGTTCTCTGTGATATTGGTTTTTAAATCCTGCTCTGTGTTGATTTCTAATCCTCGAAGCATAATCTGTCCTAACTCTGCCTCACATAGAGAAGTTGCTGTAATAGATTTTGTCTCTTGTCCTGAATCCTTGTACAGTACCTTGATTTCAAATTTTTCTTGATATTCGGGAATATAGATAGTTTTTAAATCTGTAATCTGTTCCCACAAAGGATTTAGCTTTCCATTTAGATATTTTGAAACAGCAAAAGAAAGTTCATTGGCACTGTTTAAATTTTTTCGGTAAGTGATATCAGAGGCGCCCATAAGGGCGCCATAAGATATTCCAGCCTTGGATTGTAAGACAAGTGTGGGCAGTTCTACCTGACCATTCTTTTGAAATAATAATTTTCCCAAGTGTTTCACCTCCTGTAATTTTTTAATAATTTGTTTTATAAATTATGATGTAGTATTTGATTTAGCCTTTGCTGTTGATGAATTAGTTGTTCATATTCTCTTTGATAATGTTTATTTTCTTCTATCAGAGTAAGATAGTCTGTTTTAAGTTTTAAAAGTTCTTTGGTAAGTTGTAAAATATTGGTTTTGTCATATTCTTTTAAGGTCTGCTTTAAAGTATTATTTTCTTCAGATAGTCTTTCTATTTCTTTTTGCATGCTTTTGATTTTAGAATGAAACATAATATTCCTCCTAATATTTTCTGGTACTTAGTGAGTTGCCGCCAGTGAGACTGGTATTTACAAAAGTTTCAAAGGTTTTTTGCACAGTAGTGTCATTTTTCAATACATCTACGAGTTCTGTGGCAAATTCTTTGGGATTGTCCACATTTGGGAGGCAGACATCTCCAACCGTTACCATAACATTTTTTACAGCAGAAGATGGATCTGGAAGAAATTGGGTATAATTAGGAGATGCTAGTGGCAGGTCTGTTTGAAGTGGAAAAAGGCCCATAGGGTCAGTTGCTTCAGTAGTGATAGTAGGTTGTACAGGAATGGTAAAATCATCTTTCTCATAAGAATCTGTAGGACTGGAGGGTTCTTTTGGATTGTCTTTTCCATTTTCGACTAGTATCCTTTTGTTATCTGTAGGGTTAGAAGATTTTTTGGGATTGTCTTGGTAGGAGGATTGAATGGATGAAACAATATCATTTGTCATTTCCCTATCCAATTTAAGAATCCCAAGTTTTTCAAGTTCTTCAATCGCTTGTTCTGAATTTTTTACGCCTAACAGGTTATAAAGCTGCGTTTTATTGCGCTCAGATAGATATCCTCCTGTAATTCCATAGACTAGTTTATCTAAGATATCCATTTTCTTCTCAGGAATACTTGGCTCCTCGTCAACCACAGAATAGAGAAAATCTTCCACAATTGGACGGTTATTTTCTTTGGCATTTTTTAGTTTCTTTTTTAGGCTAGAAGTCTTTTTCTTTGAGTTTTGGTAATCTTTATCTGCCTTATGATAGGCTTCCTCCGCAGTTTGCCAGTTTTTATAAGCATTTTTGTATTGTTTGGAATTTTTGCCATATTTCTTTTCTGCTTCATCGAGTTTTGTTTTTGCCTTATTTAAGTTTTCTTTTGCAGTTTTGCGCTTCTCCTTTGTTTCTTTTTCTTCTTTTTTACTTTTATTTAAATCTTTCTCATACTTATCTAATTTTTCATAAGATGTTAAAGCAGTCTGATAGGCTTTTTTATCATTTTCTTTGTCGGTAAGAGCAATCAACTTATCAAAGGCTTTTAAAATAGCATTGATACCACCTTCTGCATTAAAATAAGTTCCCCATGTAGTTTTCATCGCAGTGGACAAAGAGGTGCCATAGTCTTTGGAAAGGTCTTTGAGTGTTTTATTAATTTGTTTGGTGTGATCCGTAACTTGCCTAATTCCTTCTTTAAATAGAATTTCCATATCCAATTCCAGATTGTTGATATAGTCTTCTAGATGGTCTAACATATTGTCTAAGGCATCTTGTGTATCTGAGATATATTTGTCATACATGGTTTCTTGCAGACTATTTTGAGCATTTTCTAATTCTACTTTTAATCGCTGCAATTTTGCAGAGACTTCTTCACTGTTAGACATGGAAGCGTAAGCGCTGATTTGCTTTTTCAGTGTATTGATGTTCTCTGACTGCTGAGAGATATTTTTCTGGAAATCATGGGCACTTTTCGCATTTTGGAGAAATTCTTTATATTTGCGAATGGATTTGCTTAGGGAATCAATCAGAGCTTTATAACCTTCTTTCACTAAGTTTGCAATCGCTTTCTTTTCTTTTTCTGCATTTAAAATGGATTGTTGCTGTAATTCCTGATATTCTTGTAACTGTGAAAGTAGTGTTGTGTCAGAAGGATTTTCTTTTAACATTTTTTGGATACGTTTGATTTCTTTTCCATATTGATCTGCCTGACTCATATAAGTTTCATAGTTTTGATAGTGAAGTCCTAACGTGGCAGTTCCATGTTTGGTAAAGCCCTTTTTATTTGTCATTGGTTTCTCAGACATTAAGTCAATGTAGAAATCTGCTTCTGAGGTATACTGGGAAAATTGTTCCTGTAAAAAATCAAATTGATCAAAACCTACTTGCCGAAGTTGATTTGAAAATTCCTGAAGCGATTGTGCAGACTGTGTTAATTCTTCATCTACTGCATGAATGGCATCTTTCATTTCCCACCATTCTTCTGAATATTCTTTGATTTTTCCAGATTTTACAGCGTTATCCAGACTTCCCTGTAGCTTTTGCTTTTCTGTTTCTAGGCGTTTTTGCTTTTCTGTTTCAAGCGCAATCAGCGTTCTATAAAAACTTTGATTGGTAAGATGTCCTTTTGCTTCTGATAAATTCATAGCAGAAGAAATCCTGTCAGCTCGTTGTGTTACTTCTGTCTGTTTTCTTTCATGTGCAGATTTTATATTATGAAACTTCTGCAAACTTAATTCTGCTGTCTCTTTTTTGGAGGTTTCTGCTGTAAGCTTTGCCGTTTCTTTTGCAGTCTGATTAGCAATAAGAGCAGCATTATAATTTGTAGCTGCTTTTACAAGATGCTCTAATCCCAGATCAGAGAGCTTAGTAATCAAAGAGGCTGGAATTTGTTTTTCCTTCTTCACATAAGATTGTAGCTGTTTGTAGTATGTATCCACTTTTTGCTTTTCGGAGATTGATAAATTCTTTTTATCATTCGATTTTGCAGAGCGAAAAGCAGCTTTGGATGTTTTTAAATTTTTCGCTGTAGTTTTTACTGTCTTTTGCGTTTCTTTGTTATTATTTTTTACAAGATTTATTTGTTTATTTAGAATAGAGTTTTGTTGTTGGTAAGAAGTAGCATTACTTTGTTTTGCTTCATATAATTCATTTTTAGATGCATTCTTTTCTAAATACTGATCTAATTTTTCTAATGGAAGATTTGCAAGTTCTACAGCCAAGTCTGCAATGGATTGCGTTAAGTCGGCAATCTTTTCTTTGTTGGAATTAATCTGTTCCTGATATGTTTTCCATGCCTCTCCTCCCTTTGTTACTTTTTTTTGCAAATTTTCAAGAGATTTTGTCTGATTTTTCAGTTGAGAAAGTTCGTTGGCATTTTGATTTTGCTCATATGCCATATCTTTTTTAGAAGCAGATAGTCCAAAGATTTCTTTTAATGCAATCAGAGCCTTTCTGCGTTCTATCAGACGATTCGTTTTATTGATTTCTTCATCATAGTATTCTGTTATCTTTTTGGCATAAGATTTTTCGGCCTGAGCTTTCAGTTCTTTTAAATCGGCAAGTCGCTCTTCACATTCTTTTTGTTTATTATAGTATGTTTCATATTCAGCAAGTTTTTCTTTTAAGTCTTCGTTGTCAATCTCATCAATTGCAAAACCGCCGTTGATTATTCGGTCTATCCATTGGGGTGCTAGTCCCATGTCCTCTAGTTTTTTCTGATACATGGAAAGAGCAGTATCATTGTCAGAAATCTCAGAATTAATCTGATTGATATATTCTGTGAATCCTTTCTGCGTGCTTTTTTCTGAAAAAGTATTTTCAAAGGCTTTTCCTAATTTTTCTGTTTCCTTTTTGACAACTTCTAATTTTCTTTCGATCCAGTCATAGTCTTCCTTTACGGGTTCAGGCTCAGGTTCAGGGATTTCTGTATTTGTATTAGTAGAAGTATTTGAACCACCTGAACCGCTAGAAACACCAGAAGGAACTTTGATATCTAATTTAAGGGAAGGAAGTTCTAAAAATTCTTTATAAATACGATTCCATATTCCATCTAAATCTACCAGTTTTCCACTGTGCTTTGCATTCTGTGATTCATTCTCAACATCATGCATAAAGGCTGCACTAGCAGCAGTCCCCAGATATGCGGTGGCTACTTGAGCAATGGCTTGGACTTTTTCATTGAAGTTTAAATCTGTGTTTGCCAGTATCTGTTCTTGAACAATCTGATTTGCAACAGAAATAGTTACCATATCAGAGGCATTGGCTTCTGTTAGCATTTGTAGTGTTTTGCGGAGTGTTGCTTCTGTTACTCCATCTTTGGTAATTGCCAATGCACGTTCTGTAACAGCCGCTATTTGGTATTTTTCAGTTAGTTTTTGCTGTACGAGGTCTTCTGCATTGGAAATTCCTATGGAGCGTAACTGACTGGTATAATAGTCTCGATTGGAGTAGGTAAGTTGAGACAAATAATTTCCACTGTTTAGGTAGGCGTCAGCAAGTTCATTGGTTGCGGCCTGCACCTCGTCTACAGAAGAAGAAGCTGTACCTAAAACTTGAACATAGTGCTTCCATTCTTCCTCCTGTGCCTTTAGCTCTTCTGACATACCTGCAAAGGTGGAGGCGTCAATGGCTTCCGTTGGAGAGGTTATCTTGCGGGAGAGATTATCTGTAAGAGAAGAAATATTTTTTCCAAAAGCTGCAAGCTGACTTTCAGAAGAAACCATAGCATTGACTTTTTTGGTTGCTTCTTCTGCAGATATTCCAATTTGAGTTAAAAAGTTATCGGTTCCATCGACTTCCTGAAAAGCCTCTATGGTAAGTTGTCCAGATTCCGCTAATTCCAAAAGAGTGTCTTTGGCTTCTGCGAAGGCATCGGCTTCAAAGGCTTCTCCAAAAGATAAGGGAAAAATCTCTTCCACTTCTTCAGACATAGAAATAATTTCTTCTAGAAAAGCGGCAGTGGCAGTTTGATGTTCTCCTAAAATCAATTGACTTTCTTGAATGGCTTGAGAGAGGTTTTTATAGTTGGAAATTGCTTCCTCATCTAAATCGCCAGCGTTATACATACCAATCAATTCTTCTTTGCTCACTTCTAGACCTTCCGTATGGAAGATATCATTGATTGCCATAGCATTCCATTCATTGGGAGAAATAAGGCTATGGATAAGTTTCATACCTTGTTCTAGATTATTATAAAACTGTTGTTCATCTCCAGTCAGTTCCCGATAATTTAGAATTTCATTTAAATTTAAGCGATATTCTTGTAAGGTGGATAGATCTTCTAGTAATTTTCCTTTATATAGCTCCATGCCTTCTTGATAGCTGTTCATGGCTTCTGTATCTTTGTTTTTCTGAGCCTCAAAAAATCCTTCCTGCATTTTTAAGTATGCAGCGGCGACGCCTTCTAATCCCTGATTTTCAAGGTCTAGATGAGAACCCGTATTGGAGTGACTGTCCATTAATTCTTGCACATCTTTTTCCTGAAAAGAATCATCATGAAATTCCAAATCGAAGGCTTCTTTATTTTGTTTTGCCAGTTCATTTGCCTTTGTCTCTGCCAATTGTTGTTTTAGAGACAACTGATATTCTAATTCTCTGGTGGCATTTTGAAGGTTTGACAGTTCTGCTTTTTCTAGATAGGTCAAATGCTTTTTTCCATTTAACTCATCAATTCTTTGCCCATGTTCTTTTAGTTCAGATTCAATGTCATCTATCTCTGAGGTGATGGAAGTAAATTCTTGTTTTGTCTCGTTTAATCGCTCTTTTGCAATTTCTACCCGATTAATATAATTACTAATTGCAGTTACAGCCATTTCAATTCCTTTGGAAATCAAGGCAAACACCAGCATATTTCCAGCGGTGGCGAGACCTTCCCAGACGGCTCCTAACGCCTTGCTTTTGAGAGAAGCCAGAGAGAATTTATCTACATTTTGCTGTAGGGATTCTCTGATTGCATTTTGCTGTTCTTCAAAAGTTCTTAACGTATTGGAAGCGCCGCCCATTGCCATTGCATGTTTGGTGGCAGCTTCTGAGGCATCTTGCATAGAAAGGTTTAAAGCTTCTTGTACAGAATGACCATCATTTACCATTTGCATATATCTACTTAGAGCAGACATATCTGTAGTATTTTGAGTATTAAAGTTATTAAGTTCTTTTTGTGCATTGTTCTTCCTCATTGCTCTGTCTGCAAAAGTTGAGGTAAGACCTGTTGCAGTTCCATTTTCATTTTCTTTACTTGTGAGTAACAAACAATTGTATTTTACAGGATTATTTTGTATAATAAAAAGAAAAATAAAATAGAACCTATACATAAATTAAAGTATAACATATGCTATGGGAGAAAGAGGTATAACAATGTCAGAAGTAAAGAGTAATTTTTATTATTGCCCCAAATGTTTGCAGTTTGAACTTGATCCAAAAGAATGTGGAAGTTGCAGAGCATTTTTTAATAAATATTCACCTGTAGATTATATAGGAAAAATAACTTTACGTGAATTGAATGAATTTTTAGAGGACCCTGCACGTAAGGAAGACCCAAGGTTTGATCAAGAATTATTTGACCATAGAATTAATTATGTACCAATCCAGTATGAAGATTTATTGAAGGATACACCTATCACTTCTGTTTCCTGCCCTTATTGTCATTCTAAGAAAACTAAAAAAATATCCTCGGGAAGCAAATTGTTAAATACTGCTCTTTTTGGTGCCTTTGGAAATAAAAGGAGATACCAGTGGCACTGTAACAGTTGTGATTCTGATTTTTAATAAGATGCAAACATATTTTTATATTACTAGATAAGCTGTTTTGTAATTTATCTAATACTTATTCTTAGAAAGAAAATTTATTTTTAAAAAAGTAAAATGGATGCAAATTATTATTTGTAACATTAAATGGTTTTAACCAAAAATAAAACAGAACCTATACATAAGTATAACATATGCTATGGGAGAAAGAGGTATAACAATGTCAGAAGTAAAGAGTAATTTTTATTATTGCCCCAAATGTTTGCAGTTTGAACTTGATCCAAAAGAATGTGGAAGTTGCAGAGCATTTTTTAATAAATATTCACCTGTAGATTATATAGGAAAAATAACTTTACGTGAATTGAATGAATTTTTAGAGGACCCTGCACGTAAGGAAGACCCAAGGTTTGATCAAGAATTATTTGACCATAGAATTAATTATGTACCAATCCAGTATGAAGATTTATTGAAGGATACACCTATCACTTCTGTTTCCTGCCCTTATTGTCATTCTAAGAAAACTAAAAAAATATCCTCGGGAAGCAAATTGTTAAATACTGCTCTTTTTGGTGCCTTTGGAAATAAAAGGAGATACCAGTGGCACTGTAACAGTTGTGATTCTGATTTTTAGTAATGTATATGCCCGCTTTGTTTTAGAATATTCTGCCTAAATCCTGTGAAAGACAGTAGAAATTATTTCAGTTGCATATTGTCATTTTCACTTATATGCAAGAAGCTAGTTCTGACTCTATCTTACTGCGAAACTATCACAGCCGTCTATGTGGTCGATGAGGTTAGTCTTTGATTGCCTGTTAGAATTTTTGGTAATTCTAAGAGAGGAATCTATAACTGTCACCTGCGGATTGTCTGATAGCCCTAAATAGTATTTTCAGAGTTTCCCGTTCCCCAATGACTAGGGAAGTGTACATTTGCAGAGGTACACCATATCTGACGTTTTTTCCTGTGATACAGGCTCCATCATTTGACCTGACATTTTCATCTGTCAGGCTGGACATATGGATATGTTGGCTTACTGTGTGATTGCACAGGTCATTCAATCTCTCGCGAGAATGCCAACAGTCGGCTTACTCAGCGTTTGTGATAAATACTAAGTCAACATGATTTTTCAACCGACACCTTTGGAACTAAGATAACCTGCACCAAGCGTTCCAAGAGTGCTAAAGGAACCTAATTTTTCCAGAAGGTTATCTAAGGCTTTTGCTCCAGAAGTTCCCAATTCCAGAAAGAATTTTGTGAAATCGGAATTTATCAGTGAATCGGAAAGCTGATGTAATTGATTCTTTAGGCTTTTGGTTCTTCCTTCTATGGAATCTAAATAGGTTTTATTTGCAGAATCGGCAGAACCAAAGCTATTAGATGCAGAATAGACGGACTGTTCTACTAAGGCCCAGTTATCCATAATTGCAGTAAAGGTATCTTGTTGATTTTCATCAATAGTAAAAGAGAGAAAGGCGTCACGGGAGGGGGCATCCATATTTCCCCAAGATGCGCTTAATTTATCAAAAATATCATAGACATTTTCGGTGTCTTTATACACTTCTTTTAGATTGGAAAAAATAGTAGGCATACTTCCTTCTACTTTGTCCATATCTCCAATTGTTTGGTAGGCTGCTGTTAGAAGACCAATCATTTCTTCTAAAGACATACCAGCATTGTTAGAAGCATCTGAAAGTTTATAGGCTCCTTCCATAAGAGTGTCAAAGTTAATGGCATCTGTATTGGCAACTCCCAGAATGGCATCATTGATTTTAGAGGCAAAGTTAGAATCTTTTCCAAAATTTTTTATTATTTGCTCTAAATGCTCCAGAGCTTTTTCTGTGTCTGTGATGGAACTAGAAATATTTGTTAATTTTAAAGCTTCTTCTGCTAATTTTATGGATTCCTGTAAATCATAACCTGCACTGCTAGCAGCAGTGATAGAAGAAAGGACTTCTAATTCTGTTTTTCCAAGAGCATCTCCTAGCTCAAATGCTTTTTCTGTAATATATTCTAATTCCTGCGAGGAGAAGTTAGAAGTTTTGGAGAGCTGCAATAGTGCATGGTCAAGGGCAATAATATTCTCTTTGAGAGAAGAAAGTGTTTCTATACTTTTGATAAGCATTCCTTTTGGAAAAAAGTATTGTTCCAAGCTAGAGAGTGTAGCTAAAAGCTCAGAATCTGTTTGATTGGCATTGTTCATATAAGTACCTCCTTTTAAATTACAATTTTAAGTGTGTAGAGCATAGAACCATTAATAGTTAGAGAAGTAAAACTAAAAGTAGGCATAAAGTTATTCTGCTTCCATAATTGGATATAGTTCTACTAAATATTTTGCATTTAGTCCACTGTTAAAGATGTCAGTGGCTTTTAATCGAGGAAGGTTTACAATAATTTGTTCTTGCAACAAATCTTGCAAAGATTGGCTAAATTTTGTCAAGGTATCTGTATCTTTGCTATCAATAGTAATGTTTCCTTCTGTATCTTCTGTTCCATATTCTCGAATTTTTTCATTGCGGATGCGTTCAAAATTTTTAACTGGAGTATCAATTTCATGAAGAATGCCAAGAAGATGAAATTTTAATTTGCAGTCAATCTTTTTCTCATTATTTATAATTTCGCTGATAGTTCCATGAATATTTAAAACTTCTAATAATGTCATTGGATAGACTCCTTTCTGTTTTTTTAGGTGGTAGTGTCTGACTAAGTAGATAGGAAGATTTTATAAGTAATTGTAAAATACAATGATATCTCTAACTTTATGTACAGAAATAAATCAAGGAAAAGATAGAAAGATTTTTTACAATTACTTATTGTGAGATTCTGATAAAAGTGTTTCAATAGTATGTTTGATATTTGTTTCAAAAGTATCTAATTGGGATAAGTTACAATGTTGCAATTGTTTTGTTGCTTCTTGGCTGCTGATATGTCCATTGGTATAATTGCTTAAAATAAGAAAAATTTTGTAACAGGAACTAGAATCTGTAATGGTACGCCAAGGAACAAAACTTTGTGTATTTTTACAACTATTGCAGATATGATATTTTTTGCCACATATCGCACAGGTGGCATTGAAATATTTGCTCATAAAATCACCTCAAAGATAAGACTGCCGCGTCAGAAGTTTTTTTCCACGCGGCAGTTCCAATCTGTTTATTATTTTACATTATCTGACACAAGTATATGAAAAAGTTTTACTAACTATTTTGTATTCTCTGATAAGATAATGTCAAAAGTTTTGCCAATTATTTGGCATGTTTTGAAAGGATACTATGACACAAAAACTATTTTTCTAATTATTCTGCATCGTCTGATACAATAATGTCAAAAAGTTTTGCATTTTCATCACAGTAGGATTTCTGTAACTTATAGCTTGCAGCATGTTTGCCATCAGAAGTTAAACTAATTTCTACTGCGGATGGGTCAATTTGTGCTCTTGGAATAGAAATTACACCTGCATATACCATATTTGTGTTGCATGGGTCATGGAAAATAGCATGTACTAACAAAGAGCGCATCTCAGGAATACTGTCAGAGGTTTTTGTAATCTTTACTGCATTTCCTGTTTCTGCATCATATCTTACAAATACACGTCCTGTTGCTTCCTCTGGTAAAGTGATAACTTTCTCATCAATTGTAAATTTACCTTCTCCGGCTGTTGCGGACAATTCATAAGTTTTACCAAACTCATTGTTTTCATTGATTACTTTTACATATTTTACAGTTCCTGTTGGAACATATTTTAAAGTAACGGTATGGTCTGCGCCAATTGTAAGAGTTTCACTTACTGGTTTTATGATTTTGTTGTTACCATCAGCAGTTTCTTTGGTTGCACCAAATTGGGAAGCTGCAAGGTCTAAAGAAAACAAGCTGTTTGTAAAATCAAAGGTTCCTGTCTGAGCATTATAAAACGTGGTGATTTCTGCACCCATAGCATCAGTAACAGCGGTTCCAGTTGCAGCAGTTTTCAAACTGGGGCTTTCAATCTGTGTGTATCTGCCTACCAGTTCATTGGTTGTGAGGTCGTATTCTTCTACGGCTCTGATTTTCTCAAGAATTAATTCGTTTGGATTAAATGACATAATGTGTTCCTCCTTAAAATAAATGTTTTTTTGTTGGGCTAGAGTAAATGAGACATTACACTAGTCTAATTCTCCTAGCCAGTTTAATTGTTGGTCTGGGATTTCTTTTAGGCTAATTCCAAAACCGGAATAACCACTTTGTAGCAATAGACCTGCATTCTTAATTTTAGAAATTCTTTTTACAGAATCCAAAAAGGCGTTGATTTTCATATCCCATACTTGTGCATGATTATATTTAAAGCCCTCACAGTTTATCATAGCAGAGACCAAGTTTTTCAGTTGGGATACATAAGGTTTCTCTCTGTTGCGTTCGTATTCCTCCCTATCGTCTTCAATTAGGATTTGTTTGGTCGATTCATTAGCTGGAAGCTGACTATTTCGTTTTAATCCATGCATATCTCGCAGGATTTTTGTAAATTTGAGGTAGACAGCTTCATCTATGGTAATGTTATGTTTTGCATCATACATTACAATCTCTTCTGAATCTTTTTTCTGGAATAACTGGAAATTTGTAAAATCCAGCTCACCAGTTAAAATATAAGTTTTGGATTGATTGTAGGGAGTACAAAGCAAATGATAAAAAAGTTCAAAGTCACTGATTTTGGTATAATCTATTCCCATATCATAAAGTTGGAATTTTAAATCTGCACCTACAGAAGTAAGTGTGTGTACCATATTCCAGTAGGCTTTTTCACCATAATCACAGATTTCATTTAAAGTAGGTTGATGAATTGTAATTCCTTGTGTAATAAAAAAATCCTTGCCACGATAAATTTGTAATTCATCATCTATAAATTCTTCCATCTGTATCACCACCTTTCAAAATTCTTTTTTGGATAAATTAAGCCTGTTTCCATGCTGTTCAAATGGTTGTTTGGATTTTGGTTTTACTCAGAAATCCTATTCTGTATATATGTAGTCACAAAAATGGCCTCTAGCCCGCATTCTATAAGGGCTAGAGGGGAATTTAACTGGGTGGTAAAAATTAGGGGACAATTTTTTGATAAAAACCTGATAAAATAAGGGTTTTCCAGTGTTTTTTATAAGATATAACATATGAGAAGAATGTTGAGCGTATTCTAATTGGAAATTGGAATAAGATGACCACAGTCCCATTAAATTTAGATATAGAAAGCATGTTCTGTGAAGTTTCTATATATCTTAAATTAAAATCTAAACACAAAATAGAATAGCTTTGCAAATTATGGAAATTCTGTTATAATAGAACAATGAATAAGTTAGGAGGCATAGATAATGGCTGAAGACAGAAAAGCATATATGATAAAAGATGATAATTTAGGAGAAGTGCGGATTGCAGATGAAGTAGTTGCAATTATTGCAGGCTTAGCAGCTACAGAAGTAGAAGGTGTCAGTTCAATGGCAGGAAATATTACAAATGAGCTGGTAAGTAAGTTGGGAATGAAAAACCTTTCTAAGGGAATCAAAGTAGAAGTAAAGGAACATATTGTAAGAGTGGATGTGGCATTATATATCAGATTTGGGTATGCAATACCAGAAGTATCCAATAAAGTACAAGAAAGAGTGAAATCTGCCATTGAAAATATGACAGGTTTAGAAGTTAGCAGTGTAAATATAAGAATTGCTGGAGTAGATTTAGAAAAGCATAAATAAAATGTATGGGGCTGTCGCGTTAGAAATAAACTATAAGATATGGCATCTGTAAAAATAAGATTTCCCATATCTTGTAGTTTATTTCCAGATGTAGCAGTCCCTTTTGTACATGTAATTATTTTAGATTCATTTTGAAAGGAATCAGTATGAGCCGAAGAGAGATTAGAGAACAAATATTTAAGTTGCTGTTTCGTGCAGAATTTTACAAGCAAGAGGAATTATCAGAACAATTGCAGTTGTTCTTTGAAGAATTAGATAACAGGGAAGATAAAGATGCGATTTATATTCAGGATAAATTTGAACAGATTCTGGCTCATTTAACTGAGATAGATGGAATGATCAATAAGGTGGCGCAAGGATGGAAGACTAGTCGAATGGGTAAAGTAGATTTAACTTTAATCCGTCTTGCAGTTTATGAAATGAAATATGAGGAGGAAGTTCCAATTGGAGTGGCAATCAATGAAGCTGTAGAGCTTGCAAAGAGCTATGGCAGTGATGATTCTGCTTCTTTTGTAAATGGAATACTTGCAAAATTAGTATGAGAAAAAATGTATATTCTGTGGGACAAGTAAATACCTACATTAAAAATATGTTTACACAGGACTTTATGATGAATCACATCTATGTCAAGGGTGAAGTATCAAATTGCAAATATCATACCTCTGGTCATATTTATTTTACATTAAAAGATGAGACAGGAGCGTTAAATACAGTATTATTCTTAAGGAATCGCAAAGGTCTTAATTTTTCTATGAAAAATGGAGACAATGTAATTGTGCTTGGGTCTATTTCAGTTTATGAGCGAGATGGAAAATATCAGCTTTATGCAAAAGAAATTTTACCTGATGGTGCGGGAGTTTTATATCAACGTTTTGAAAGATTAAAACAGGAATTAGAAGATATGGGAATGTTTGCAAAAGAATACAAGCAGCCTATTCCTAAGTATATCCAAACACTTGGAATTGTAACTGCACCTACTGGAGCAGTGATTAGAGATATTCAAACGATAAGCAATCGAAGAAATCCTTTTGTGCAGACAATATTATTTCCAGCACTTGTACAAGGAGAAGGAGCAGCAGCAAGTATTGTAAATGGGATACATGCCTTAGAGCAGAAGAAGGTAGATGTTATCATTGTAGGACGTGGTGGCGGTTCTATGGAAGATTTATGGGCATTTAATGAAGAAATTGTAGCAAGGGCAATTTTTGAATGTAGTATACCAATTATTTCAGCAGTAGGACATGAAACAGATACAACAATTGCAGATTATGTAGCAGATTTGCGTGCGCCAACACCTTCTGCAGCAGCAGAGCTTGCAGTTTATGATATTAGAGAATTAAAAGGAAGTCTATTATCGTTGCAAATGGAATTAAATCGTAGAATGAATGAGAGATTAGAGTGGGGAAAAGAACATCTGTTACAGTATAAGCACAAATTAAGATTATTGAGTCCACAAAACCAATTAAATGAAAAGCGGCAAATAACCATAGATTTAGAAGAAAAGTTATATTTAAGAATGGAACAATCTTTGACACAAAAAAAGCATGAATTGGAGTTATATGCCCAACGACTAGAGAGTATGTCCCCTGTAAGAAAATTAAGTCAGGGTTATTCTTTTGTGGCAGATAAAAAGGGACAAGGAGTTTGTGATGTCACAAAGATAGCCCAAGGGGATTTATTAAAAATTCATATGTTAAATGGTACTGTTTGGGCAGAAGTGGAAAAAATTAAACAGGAAGAAAAAATAGAAAGGCTTGTAAATTGCGAGACAAAGGAAGAATAAATGAGAAGAAATTAAAAATCCTGTAAATTGTGAGGCAAATAAAATGGATGAGCAAATAAAGTATAATGAAAAAAGAGAACCTACTCTTGAGGAAACCTTTCAGGAATTGGAAGAAATCATAGAGAAAATGCAAAAGCGTGAAGTAACATTGGAAGATTCTTTTGTGTTGTATGAACAGGGAATCCGAAAATTAAAGTTCTGTAACCAGAAAATAGACAGTGTAGAGAAAAAGATGCTTCTCCTGAATGAACAAGGAGAGCTAGAACCATTTGAAAGGATTGAGTGATACAAACATGGATATAAATGCAGAAATTGCAGCCAGAACAGAGCAGATAGAAACAATAATTACTAGATATCTTCCCAAGGAAGAGGGGAATCAAAAGACGGTAATTACTGCTATGAACTACAGCATACAAGCAGGAGGTAAACGACTGCGTCCTATGCTAATGTTAGAAACCTATCGAATGTTTGGAGGCAGGTCAAAGGTGATTGAACCTTTTATGGTAGCTATCGAGATGATACATACCTATTCCTTAGTGCATGATGATTTGCCTGCAATGGATAATGATGAGTTTCGAAGAGGTAAAAAAACGACACATGCACAATTTGGTGAGGCAATGGGTATTCTTGCTGGTGATGGCCTTTTAAATTATGCATTTGAAACCGCTATCAAGTCGTATGAGATAGAGCCTGGAAATGCTAATATAGGAAAAGCTTTACAGGTACTCGCCCAAAAAGCTGGTATTCATGGTATGTTGGGAGGCCAATGTATAGATATAGAGGCAGAAGGAAAATTTGTAACAGAAGAAATGCTTCAGACTATTTATCAATTGAAAACAGGAGCATTATTTCAAAGTTCTATGATGATTGGAGCAATTCTTGCTGGGGCTACAAAAGGAGAACAAAAAAAGATACAACAAGTAGCTGGAGAATTTGGCTTGGCTTTTCAAATACAGGATGATATTTTAGATGTTACAAGTACAACAGAAGTTTTAGGAAAACCAGTTGGCAGTGATGAAAAAAATCATAAGACCACATATGTATCTTTAAAAGGAATGGGACAAGCAAAACAGGATATGGAATATTATTTTAGACATAGTGTAAAAGTCATGGATATGTTAGTGGTAAAAAATGAATTTTTAACACAATTGATGTTAAACCTTGTACAACGAGAAAAATAATAGGTGCAAAAGGAAAATGTTAAATAGCAGAAAAAGGGGGATTCCTCTATGGTATTGGAAAAGATAGAAAAACCTAATGATATAAAAAAATTAGAAAAATCGGAGTGGCCTATTTTAGCAGAGGAAATCCGAGATTTTCTGATCCATAGAATAGCAGAAAATGGAGGACATTTAGCATCAAATTTGGGAGTGGTTGAACTTACTATGGCAATGCATCTTTACTTTCAGCTTCCAGAGGATAAGATTATTTGGGATGTAGGACACCAATGTTATACACATAAGTTGCTGACTGGAAGGAAGGAAGGATTTGAATCCTTGCGTAAATTTAGAGGTTTAAGTGGATTTCCAAAACGAAGAGAAAGCGAATGTGATAGTTTTGATACAGGACATAGTTCTACTTCTATTTCTGTAGGACTAGGTTATGCAGAAGCAAGAGAGATTATGGGGGGGAACTATAAGGTTATTTCTGTGATTGGAGATGGAGCATTAACAGGGGGAATGGCATATGAAGCCTTGAACAATGCATCTCGATTAAAGACAAATTTTATTATTGTACTAAATGATAATAATATGTCTATTTCAGAAAATGTAGGAGGTCTTTCTAGACATCTTGGTAATTTACGTACTGCAGATGCTTATCAAGGATTAAAGACAGGAGTTACTAACTCTTTGAATAAAATTCCTATTTATGGAGAACGTATTGTCTCACATATACGCCGAACCAAAAGTAGTATCAAACAATTGTTTATCCCTGGTATGTTGTTTGAAAATATGGGAATTACTTATTTAGGACCTGTAGATGGACATAATATTAGTGGAATGCTTAGAATATTTCGGGAGGCCTCTAAAGTTAATGGGGCAGTTGTGGTTCACATAATTACACAAAAGGGAAAAGGATATCTTCCAGCAGAGCATCATCCTGCAAGATTTCATGGAGCAGAGCCTTTTGAAATTGAAACAGGGCTTCCATTACATCCAAGAACTAAGGCAAATTATACAAACGTCTTTTCTACTGTTATGCGTAAGCTAGGAGAACGAGATGAGAAAGTAGTTGCCATTACAGCAGCGATGAAAGATGGAACGGGGTTAAAAAGATTTCACAATATGTTTCCAGAACGTTTTTTTGATGTAGGAATAGCAGAAGGACATGCAGTAACTTTTGCAGCAGGGCTTGCAGCTTCAGGCTTCAAACCCATTGTAGCAGTGTACTCTTCTTTTCTTCAAAGGGCATATGACCAAATCCTTCATGATGTGTGTATTCAGGATTTACCTGTGGTGTTTGCCATAGATCGAGCAGGAATTGTAGGTAGTGATGGAGAAACACATCAGGGGGTTTTTGATTTATCTTATCTTTCTTCTATTCCCAATATGAATATTATGGCACCAAAAAATAAATGGGAACTTTCTGATATGATAAAATTTGCTGTAGATTTTAAACATCCAATAGCGGTCCGTTATCCCAGAGGAGAGGCATATGAGGGATTAAAAGAATTTAGATCTAAAATTGTCTATGGAAAAAGTGAAATTATCTATTTGGAAAATCAAATTGCATTACTTGCAGTGGGAAGTATGGTAAAGGCAGCAGTGGAAGTGCGTAATCAATTAAAAGAAAAAGGCTATCATTGTACATTGATAAATATGCGATTTGTAAAACCATTAGATACAGAAATGTTAGAACAATTGATAGGAAATCACAAGTTATTAGTTACAATGGAAGAAAATGTTTTGAGTGGAGGATTTGGACAGCAACTTGCCCAATATATTACTCAAAAAAATAAACAACAAATAGATACTAATTTAAAAATAATCAATATTGCTATTCCAGATGTGTATGTGGAACATGGAAATGTGGAAATTTTGCGAAAAGAGATTGGAATTGACACAGAATCTGTAATAAATAAAATTTTAGAGTATATGTAAGATTGGTTAAAAGTGATCATTAAAAAAGAAAGGTTATAGTTCTAAGGTTATAACATGAAAGAAAGATTAGATGTACTTTTAGTACAACGTGGATTTGCTCCCTCTAGAGAAAAAGCAAAAGCTATGATTATGGAGGGAAATGTATTTGTAGCAGGTCAAAGAGAAGATAAAGCGGGAACTTCATTTGATATAAAAGCAGAAATTGAGATTCGTGGAAATACCTTAAAATATGTAAGTCGTGGCGGTTTAAAATTAGAGAAAGCAATCAAAAATTTTGCAATTAGTCTGGAAGATAAAACTTGTATGGATATTGGAGCTTCTACAGGAGGATTTACAGATTGTATGCTTCAAAATGGAGCAAGAAAAGTGTATGCTGTGGATGTAGGATATGGACAGTTTGCATGGAAATTGCGCCAAGATACGCGTGTAGTCTGTATGGAGAAAACAAATATTCGTTATGTAATGCCAGAGGATATTGCAGATGTACTGGATTTTGCGTCTGTAGATGTCTCTTTTATTTCTCTAACAAAAGTACTTCCAGTAGCAAAAGAACTGCTTTCGGACAAGGGCGAAATGGTATGCTTAATTAAACCACAATTTGAAGCAGGTAGGGAAAAAGTAGGAAAAAAAGGAGTTGTGCGAGATCCGAGAGTACAAGAAGAAGTCATTGAAAAGATTATTGGTTTTGCAAGGGAAATTGGTTTTGGTGTGCGAAATCTAGAATATTCTCCAATTAAAGGACCAGAAGGAAATATTGAGTATTTGGTATATATACAAAAAGGAATGGAAAGTCAGGAGGAATTGGTGGATGTGGCGGCTGTGGTAGCACAGGCACATGAAACACTGACATAAAGGGATGAATCATTTTTATATTATTGCAAATGCGCAAAAAGACTATCAACTAGAAATAACAAAAAAAATTCAGCAATTTATTATACAAAATGGTGGTACTTGTGATTATCAATTAAATCAAGAACAGGAAGGTACCATATTTGATAAGAGGCAGATTCCAGACGATACAGAATGTATTTTTGTGGTAGGCGGAGATGGTACTTTATTGGGGGCAGCTAGAATTATGGCAGATAGAAATATTCCTCTGATTGGTGTAAATACAGGACATGTTGGATATCTTTGTGAATTGGAAACAGATACGGTGCTAAATGGTGTGAAACAGCTTTTGACCGAAAAGGAATATACCATAGAACAGAGAATATTATTGTCAGGAAGTTGTATTACTAGGGAAGGAAAGACAAAACAACAAATGGCATTGAATGATGTGGTGATTCATCGCTCAGGTAGACTACAGGTAGTAGATTTAATTATTTTTGTAAATGGGGAATATTTAAATACATACAGTGCAGATGGAATTATTATTGCCACACCTACAGGCTCTACTGCTTATAGTATGTCAGCAGGTGGGCCCATTGTAGATCCAAAAGCAAATCTTTTGCTAATTACACCTATCAGTCCTCATACCTTAAATGCAAAAAGTATTGTTTTAGGAGCAGAAGATAAAATTACCATAGAAGTTGCAGTAAGGAATGGAGAACAAGAGGAAAAAGTAGAAGTTAGTTTTGATGGCAATCCGGTAGGAACTTTGCGAGCAGGAGAAAGTATTACAATTCAAAAAGCGCCAGTTTGTACAAAGATATTAAAATTAAGTCGTTTAAGTTTTTTAGAAAGGCTTCGAAAGAAACTACATGATTATACATGACAGGCAATATAGGAGGAATTGTATGAAATCGAAGCGTCAAGCAAAAATTTTGGAAATTATTAGAAAAAATAATATAGAAACACAAGAAGAACTTTCAGATTATTTAGAACAAGAAGGATTTTATGTGACACAAGCAACTGTGTCTAGAGATATTCGCGAATTAAAATTAACAAAAGTAACAAGTAGCAGTGGGCGTCAAAAATATGTTACTTTCATAAAAGGTCCTAGAGATATGAATGAAAAGTATATTCGTGTGTTTAGGGATGGATTTGTTTCTGTAGATATGGCACAAAATATTCTAGTGATTAAAACAGTTTCAGGCATGGCAATGGCTGTTGCAGCAGCGTTAGATGCTATGGATTACTATGAGATTGTTGGAAGTATCGCTGGAGATGATACGATTATGTGTGCAATACGTACGGTGGAAGATACAGAAATTTTAATGAAAAAATTTCGCAAGATGATAGAAGAATAAAGAATAGAAAGGTGATAAAAGGAGAAAGTATATGTTGGTAAGTCTGCATGTGAAAAATCTTGCCTTGATGGAGGAAGCAGAGGTAGAATTTGGCAATGGATTAAATATTCTTTCAGGAGAAACTGGAGCAGGAAAATCTATTATCATTGGTTCTGTGAATCTTGCCTTAGGAGAGAAAGTCCCAAAAGAAATGCTACGAGAGCAAGCAGATTATGCATTGGTGGAGTTGATTTTTCGAGTAGAAAATAAGGAACAGAAAAAATTGTTAGAAGAGATGGATATATTTCCAGAAAATAATGAAGTGATTATGTCTCGGAAAGTTACAGCTTCTAGAAGCATAGGAAAAATTAATTCAGAGATAGTATCTGCTTCTTGTATGAAAAAAGTAGCTTCTCTCCTTATTGATATTCATGGACAACATGAGCATCAATCTTTGCTTTATAAGAAAAAACATCTAGAAATTCTAGATGCATATGGGAAAGAACAGCTAGAGGAAAAAAAGAAAATTTTAAAGCAGCTTTACCAAGAATATCAGAAACTTCAGGAAGAAAAAGTACAAGCTCTTTCTGATGGAGAAGGAAGGGAGCGAGAGCTTTCTTTTTTAGAGTATGAAATTCAAGAAATAGAAGAAGCCAATTTAACATTAGGAGAGGATGAAGAGTTAGAACTTTCTTTCCGCAAAATGGCAAATAGTCGTCAAATTATGGAAGCGGTAGGACTAGCTTATAAAATGACAGGAGGTACTACAAGCGCAACAGAACAGATAGGACAGGCCTTAAGAGAACTTCAATCAATTATTGATTATGACCCACAGTTAGAATCGCTGTATGAACAGCTTGGGGAATTAGATAGTTTATTAAATGATTTTAATCGAGAATTGTCTGGTTATATTTCTGAGGAAGAGTTCGATGAGGAAAGTTTTTTTGAAGTAGAGAAGCGTTTAGATGAAATAAATCATTTAAAAGATAAATTTGGAGGAAGTATTGAAACAATTCTTCAGGCGAAAGAAGAAAAAGAAAAACGATATCATAAATTAAAAGATTATGAGGAATACTTATTACAATTGGAAAAACGGCTTGAAAAAGCGGAAATTGCATTAAAAAATATTTGTGAAGAAGTATCTAAAATTAGAAAAAATTATGCCAAAAAGCTAACCAAGCAGGTCCAGGCTGCATTATTAGATCTCAATTTTTTAGATGTCAATTTTACAATGGAATTTCAAGAAACAAAAAATTATACCATAAATGGTATAGATGAAGCAGAATTTTTGATTTCTACTAATCCAGGGGAACCTTTAAAACCTTTGGGAAAAGTAGCATCTGGTGGAGAATTAAGCCGAATTATGTTGGCAATTAAAACTATTTTAGCAGAAACAGATGAAATTGAAACGTTAATTTTTGATGAAATTGATACTGGAATTAGCGGAAGAACAGCTCAGATGGTGGCAGAGAAAATGAATGTAATCGGAAGAAAGCACCAAGTAATTTGTATTACTCATCTTCCACAGATTGCAGCAATGGCAGATAATCATTTTTTAATTAGTAAAGATGTAATAAATAATACAACTCTTTCTAAGATACAACTTTTAGACCAGAAACAAAGTATTACAGAGCTTGGAAGGATGTTAGGTGGTGTAAAAATAACAGATAAAGTAATGGAA
>CAJUHG010000024.1 GCA_910586005.1 uncultured Lachnospiraceae bacterium
TACCCGTGACTGGGAATTTGCAAAAAAGTTTAATCTTCCAATTATTGAGGTAGTAGCAGGTGGAGAAGATGTACAAAAAGAAGCATATACAGATGTTGCTACTGGGAAATTGGTAAATTCTGGATTTCTAGATGGATTAGAAGTAGCAGAAGCTAAGAAAAAAATCGTTGAATTTTTGGAAGAGAAGGAAATTGGAAAAGGAAAAACAAATTATAAATTAAGAGATTGGGTATTTTCAAGACAACGTTATTGGGGAGAGCCAATTCCGATTGTACATTGTGAACAATGTGGTTATGTGGCATTACCAGAAAAAGAACTTCCTTTACAACTTCCAGAAGTAGAGAGCTATATGCCTACAGATACAGGAGAATCACCTCTAGCAGCTATGACAGATTGGGTAAATACCACTTGCCCATGTTGTGGAAGACCCGCAAAAAGAGAAACAGATACTATGCCTCAGTGGGCAGGTTCTTCTTGGTATTTTTTGCGTTATACAGATCCTAAGAATACAAAGGAATTAGCAAGTCAAGAAGCATTAAATTACTGGCTTCCTGTTGATTGGTATAATGGTGGAATGGAACACACAACTTTGCATTTATTATACTCTCGTTTTTGGCATAGATTTCTGTATGATAAGGGCATTGTACCAGTTCCAGAACCTTATCAGAAACGTACCTCTCATGGTATGATTTTGGGAGAAAACGGTGAGAAAATGTCAAAGTCTCGCGGAAATGTGGTGAATCCTGATGATATTGTAATGGATTATGGAGCAGATACTCTACGTACGTATGAGATGTTTATTGGAGCCTTTGATTTAAGTGCCTCTTGGTCAGAAAATGGTGTAAAAGGTTGTCATAGATTCCTTGAACGTGTATGGAAATTGCAAGATATTTTAATAGAGGGTGAGGAATATCGTGCAGAATTTGAAACAAAAATGCATCAATTAATAAAAAAAGTAAGTTCTGATTATGAAAATTTAAAATATAATACAGCTATTGCAGCGATGATGTCAATTTTAAATGATTTTTCTAAAGTGGGAAGTATCAATCAAGCAGAATTTAAGACGTTTCTTCTTTTATTAAATCCAACAGCTCCTCATATTACAGAGGAATTATGGGAAGTTTGTGGTTATAAGGGAAGATTGTATCAATGTACATGGCCAGAATATAATGAGGCAAAGACAGTAGAAAATACAATAGAGCTTGCAGTGCAGATAAATGGAAAGACCAAGGCAACCGTTATACTTCCAATTGATGTGGATAAAAATACAGCCATTCTTGCTGGAAAAGAGGCATTAGGTGATAAGCTGAAAGGAAACATTATAAAAGAGATTTATGTTCCTGGAAAAATTATCAATATTGTAGCAAAATAAAGATTATATCAAAATGAAAACTTATGATAAAAATAGTTTAGCATTATAAAAGTATTCTTAAGAGCGCTGGGCATTTATAAATGCCTCAGCGTTCTTGAAACAAAATGACTTTGACTTAAATTATTTTCGCATAGTTTTCATCATTTGCATTAACAAATCCACTTTTTTTTGCTCTTGAGGTGGCATACTCTGTTTTAATACTTCAATAATTAAATCACGTTCAGCAGAAGAAAAATTCATACCCTCTTTTTTTACACTTTCAGAAGCATTTTTTAGAGATTGTGCCATATCTTGTGGAGTAGAAGTAGAAGAATTGTTTTTTGCAAGTTCCATTAAAAATTGCAGTTTTTCTGGAGAAATATTCTGAAGTTGTGGGTTATTTAATAAGTCTTGTTGATTCATAAAATTCCTTTCTATTGTTGCATTTAAGTAATTGTAAACAAGGTTTCATAGGTGGAAAACATTTGAACAAAGCTGATAATATTATCTATCATCTCCTTTTCTCGATCAGTACAATATTCCCGTATGGCGTTTAACATTTGTACAGGATCTTCCCGCTCTTCTTCAGAACACATTCTCAAATCATTTCCAGAATTTTGAAAAAGTGCCATTGTACGCTGCAATTCCATAAATTTTACAAGCATTGCCATATTTTTCTGTCGGGAGGTATTCAAATAGGGAATGGCAGCTTTCATCATTTCAAGGTGCCTATCTTGTATCAGTGTATCAATTGATTCCATTCCATTTACCTTTTTTATTTTAATTTATGTGAAAACTTATAAAGATATGACAATGTAGATATAGAAAGGAAAAGATATGATTAATACATATGAAGAATATTTATCACAAATAAAAATCCTGACAATAGAGCAGATGAATCAAATACATAAGAATATGATTGAGGAAATTGGTACAAATCAGGAGGCTTTAGAATTATATGATGAACTTTTAGAGATTGCTACAAAGTATGTAGCTATACGTTCAAAATGGTTATTAATGAGCAGAGAAGAGAAACTAGAACAGGATTCACTAAGAACTTCATATCACAATTCTACAATTATACATTTCAATATGTTATCAAGATATCTAAAACAACAAGGAAAAGCCACTATTTGGAGAGAAGAACTTGGGAATGAAGAAGAGAATGAATATTGTCGTAAGACAATTGGTGATTTTGCATGTTATTTAGTATTTATTAATAGTATTAATGCCAGATAGTTTGTCTTTTATTTTATATGGAACATTCATAGTTTAAAAAGTATACCTTATTGAACATTAGCAGTTCAATAAGTATATAATATTAAGAACTGATTTATTTCAGGAGATAGTATTTATGGGAAAATTAGTGATAGATGGTAATAGTATATATGAAATAGACGAGGAATGTGTTAGAAAAAAAGAAATTCAGAAAGAAAAACAACAAAAAGAAAAAACGAATAATAAAAAAAATGGAAAACGGCGTTTTATTTCTTTTTGATAACAATGAATTTAAAAGGTGATTAGCCCAAGTTTATGGCTAATCACTTTTTAAGATTTTGCCTTAATAAACAATAGAAAACATTTTTTGTGAATTATCTATTTTCAGGAATTATAATAGGGTCCATGATTTTTCAAATCATGGACCCTATATTGGAACTATTTATTTCTTGACAGCTCCTTTTTTAGAGAATTGTATCATACAGGATTCTCTTTGGATTGATGGAAAGAATACTTTCCTAAATTGGATTAACAGCAGAAACCGTTGCCAAATCCGCTACCATTTCCACCACAGCAGAAAAGTAACAAGATAATCCATAGACAGCTATTATTGCCACATCCACATCCGTCATTACCGCCAAAGAAGCCATTGCCACATCCGCCACAGCAGCTAAGCAAGATAATTAACCAGATAATAGAGGAACATCCTCCATTGTTATTTCCTTCACATCCACATCCACAGTTTGTAGCAGCTAAATCACTCATGTTTTAAATCCTCCATTTTTTTGATTACAATGTATCATATGTAAGCTGCTTGTATGTGTTTCTCAATGTTTTTAAAAAATTTTTGTAAAATCTTATAGAGTCTGTTATAATTTACTAAGAAAGGATCTTTAGTAATAATTTAACCACACCCTGTTTTGTTTAAGTTCCAAAATGTGAACTACCTGTTGTCTAAAGCCAGTGAGCTTCCTGCTTGGTTGACCTCGTAACTCATAGGGCACGTACCACAGGTATTAATTAATAGCAAAATTTATAAAAATAATAATAACAAAAATAAAAGAAATCATTAAAAAGGGAATAACGCTGTCTATCGAGGAAATACGAGGACTATAAAAGCGTTCCAAAAAACAAGAAAGGAGAAGCTACTAGACAAAATATCATATTTGTCCATATTTTGAGTGGCAGGCAAATATATGAACACAGTAGTGATTTTGGACAATAATCATAAGGAAATGGAAGGATATCAGCGAATGTTAATGTCTTTTCAGAAGCAGATAGACTGTAAAATGTTCGAAGATCCAGAAGAAGCAATAGAATATGTAAAAAATCATACCATAGCTGTGATAGTATGTGAATTGGAAATGCCAATTATGTCAGGAAGAGAAGTATTAGAAATGGTGGAGATGATATCCCCCTCCACAATAAGACTTGCTATGACACAGGTAAAAGACGTAGCTGAAACCTTAGAACTTTTTAATCGATGTAGAATATTTAAATTAATTTTAAAACCTTTCTTTTTAGTGGAAGATTTGGAAGAACCTATCCAAGAAGCTTTAAAGGAATATGAGATTTGGAAAGAAAAAGAAACTCAAAAGAAAAAAATGGAAAACGAGCTAGAACAGTTAGTTTTAAATATTCAACAGCTTTCTATAAAATTAGAGAAAAAGAAAAAAGCATATTATAAAATTTATCAGGTGGCAAATGGTTTTGTGAAGGGAAATCTAAATTCAGAGATGGTAGAGTTAAATTCACAAGAAAGCAGTGTTGTTTCTTCTGTTTGTGAAGAATTGCTAAAAGAGTTTATGCGTTATTATATGTTTGAAGTGCATAATTATAAATTTCATTTAAAACGTTTACAAGAGTTGTTTCATCATCCAGAAAAAGGTTGTTTATTTCAAGTACAATATAAAACAAAAGAGGAAGCATCCATAGAACTTTTGCAAAAAATTGCTTATGGAATTTTTCTTGGAGGATATCTTTGTCAACAATTATTGGTATACTATCGTGCAATGATGATGATTGAAAAAGAAAATTCCGTTTATGTATTGAGAATGTTTTGTCAATATTCAAAAGGGGAAAATATGTATAAAATAAAAGAAAAGAATGTCAGAAAGTTTATCAAAGATATTATAGAAGAAATTGCCAATGCATTATCTGTACAATTTGTGAAAGGGGTTAGAGAGCAAGAATTTGCAGTAAAAATGTACTTTAAAGAAGAAGGTGAATAAAGTGAATGAAGTTATTATGGGGCTTTATGAGATAGAAGAACAAGCAGGTGAAATTATGTCTTATGCTGGTTCCCTTAGACAAGAATTATTGGAGCATAATCAGAAACAAATGGAAGAATGTGCAATGGAATTAGAAGGTGAAATGGAGGGAAGATTAACAATCCTGCGTTCTCAATTAGAAGAACAAACCAAAGAAGAAATTGCAGAACTTATGAAAATAAATCAAAAACAAGTAGAAGAACTTAATCAATTATATCATAATAATCTTAAGAAATTTGCCCAAGAAATTGTAGAAAAAATAATAGAGGTTTAGTTTATGGCAGGAGAATTGTTACAATATAGTGGATTAATTACTAAGACAAGGGCAATGCAAAAGCGGCTGTTGAAAAAAGAAGATTTTGAGCGAATTACAGAATTTCAAACAGTACAAGAGACAATAGAATTTTTAAAGGCACAAGAAAGCTATGGTAGGATTTATGGAGGACGAGAAGAAATCAAGCATCGAGGACAAGTTGAGGCACTGATATACAATTCCATTTTAGAGGATTACCAAAAATTATATCACTTTGGAAATAAGCAACAAAGAGAGGCAATGAAATTGTATCTTCCTCAACTTAGATATAAAGAATCTAATACAAGAATAGAGATATCTTATTTTGTAGAGGTTTGGAAAAAAATAGAAAAGTTTTCTGGAAAACAAATGCAACAAGTACTGCAGGAAGCATTTGGGACACAGATTGATTGGCTAAATATTATGTGGATGTATCGAGGAAAGCAATTTTTTCATCAAAAACCAAAGGAAATGGAAAGTATGTTAATTCCTGTGCATTATAAATTGAAAAAAATAGAGTTACAAAGACTTCTTACATTAGAGCATATGGAGGAATTTCAGAAAATTTTAAGCAATACAGTGTATTTTAAAGGAAGAGAGGCCTTGGTAAAGATACAAGATGAAATTTCTTATCATCAAGTTATGCAGAAAATGTATCAGTGCCTTTGCCGGAAATATCCGTCTTCTATGGCACTGATATTTTATTATTTTTATGAAAAGGAGCGGGAAATTGAACGTTTAACAACTGCTTTAGAAGGGATACGCTATCAAGTTCCAGCAAAGGATATTCGGGAATTGATTTTGGGACTGTAAGAATTAGGGAACGGAGGAAATACTTTGATTGAGAAGATGAAGCTTTTACATATTACAGGTCCAAAGGGAGATATTGACAGAGTAGTAAAAGCATATTTAAATAAGTATGATATTCATTTTGAAAATGCAATGACAAGTTTAAATAATTTGAAGAATGTACGTCCGTTTGTGCAAGCAAATTTGTACAAGGATGCAGTTCAAAAGGGCGAGGAATTAAAGCAATATTTAGATATTTCTAAAAAAACAGATTTAGAGATCACAACCAAACAGGCAAATGAAATTATTCTCAATGTTTATGAAGAAATGGCAGATGTGCTAGAATTACAGATAGAAATGCAAGAAAAGTTAAGAAGATTAAAGGAATGGATGGCACAGATTGCTCCATTTATTGGTTTAGATTTTGAATTATGTAAATTAAGAGATTTTCATTTTATTGATTATCAATTTGGAAGAATTAAGGTAGAAAATTATCATAAATTAGAACAATATGTATTGCAAAATCCTTATACATTATTTTATGAGTGTAATAATGACAGGGAATATGTTTGGGGTGTTTATTTTGTACCACATACTCATTTAATGGAAATAGAAGCAGTTTATGCTTCTTTCCAATTTGAAAATATTCAAATACCAGATGATTTAGAGGATAATCCACGAGAAGCATTTGAACAGGCAAAAAAACTTTTAGTTACTTATGAGCAAGAATTAGAGCGTTATCAAATGCAGGCAATGGAGCTTGTAAAGGTTAGAGAACAAGAAATTTTGGCTGCTTGTGAAAGCTTAGAGAGTTATTGTAATAATTTTGATATCCGAAAGTATGCAGCCTGTACACAAGCACAAAAGGAAGAAGAAGAACATTATATCTTATATGGTTGGATGTCAAAACGGGATGCAGAAAAATTACAACGTGAGATTGCAATGGACGAACAAATTCAATGTGTGGAAGAAGAACCAAGCAGCGATTTGAACAGTAAACCGCCTACAAAATTAAAAAATCCTAAAATTTTAAAACCTTTTGAGATGTTTGTGGAAATGTATGGTCTTCCGGCTTATGGTGAAATGGACCCTACATGGTTTGTAGCGTTGACCTATACGCTAATGTTTGGCATTATGTTTGGTGATGTAGGACAAGGTGCTTGTTTAATTTTAGGAGGGATTTTGTTCTATCGGTTTAAAAATATGCGGTTAGCAGGTATCGTATCAGTTGCAGGTGTTTGGTCTGTAGTATTTGGATTTCTATATGGAAGTTTTTTTGGATTTGAAGAAATATTGCCAGCTTTATGGATGAAACCTATGAATCATATTATGCCAACTTTGATGATGGCAATTGGTTTTGGCGCAGTTTTAATCTTAATTGCCATGATATTAAATATGATTAATGCTGTTCGTGCTAAAGAATATGGAAGATTATTATTTCATCAAAGTGGTTTGGCAGGATTAATCTGCTATGGATTTGTTGTTGTGTGTGTATTACTTTTTCTTACAGGATATGAGATACCGGCAACTATCCTGATAGGAATTGTGGCAGGAATTCCATTGATAGCTATTTTACTGAAAGAACCACTAATTCATTTGATAGAGAGAAAAAATAAGATTTTTCCAGAAGGCAGTAAGGTCATGTTTTTTGTAGAGGCACTGGTAGAATGTTTTGATGTAGTATTAAGTTATGCCACTAACACAATTTCTTTTGTACGTGTAGGAGCTTTTGCGTTAAGTCATGCAGGAATGATGGGCGTAGTAATGAGCCTTGCAGGATTAGAAAAAGGGAATCCTAACTGGATCATTATAATATTGGGCAATATTTTAGTTGCAGGACTAGAGGGTTTCATTGTGGGAATACAAGTACTTCGCTTGGAATATTATGAGATGTTTAGTCGTTTTTACACAGGAAATGGAAAACCTTTTGTTTCATTTACGCGAAGGCAAAGTGAGGATCGTCGTTGAGCTTGCTCATAAGACATCCGAGCGCGCCCGCGAACTCGAGCAGTCTCACAGAGTGTGACGCTCGGGGGTTACGCGAAGGCAAAGTGAGGAACATTGTTGAGCTTGCTCATAAGAGAAAAATCAATAGGAGGTAAGGAGAATGCTTATAAAAATAATATTAGTAGTCATTTTACTTTGTAGTATGATAATTCCAGTAGGAGGATTTTTGTTAAGTAAACGAAAAGAAGGAGGATTTAAGGCAGCATTAGGCTGCAATCTTTTCTTTTTCTTTGGTACGGTTGTGGTTGCAGATATTTTATTATTTAGTGGGAATGTACAGGCAGCAGGAGAAGTAACCGAAACAGCAATTTCTAATGTGGAAGGTTGGAGATATTTGGCAGCGGCATTATCTACAGGTCTTTCTTGTATTGGAGCTGGTATTGCAGTTGCAAGTGCTGCAAGTGCTGCGCTAGGAGCATTGAGTGAAGATTCAAGTGTTATGGGGAAAGCATTGATTTTTGTAGCCTTAGCAGAATCTATTGCTCTTTATGGTTTATTAATTTCTTTCTCTATTTTAGGATAAGGAGAAAACGTTATGAAAATGTATCTAATTAGTGATAATAAAGACACTTATACAGGAATGCGGCTTGCAGGTGTGGAAGGTGTTGTGGTACATGAGCGTCAAGAATTAAAGGAAGCCTTAGATAGAGTAGTTCAAGATAAAGAAATTGGAATTGTATTACTAACAGAGAAATTTGGTAAAGAGTTTCCAGATTTGATTGATGATGTGAAATTAAATCGTCGATTGCCTCTTTTAATTGAAATTCCAGATCGTCATGGAACTGGAAGAAAAGAAAATTTTATTACAGATTATGTCAGCGAAGCAATTGGATTAAAACTTTAACTTATAACAATAGAAAACACATTCTGTGAACTTTCTTTATTATAAGTTTATATCAATAAAGCAATGAGACTAAAACCTTAGAAGGAAGAAAAGCATGCAAATAAAGGAAAAATTAGAAGTGTTTCGCAAATTTACGATTGATGTGGCAAACAATGAAAGCCAAGCCCAGATAAAAGAATATCAAGAATCGTGTGAAAAAGAACTAGAAGAGTTCCGAAAAAATAAACAGATAGAAATAGAACATAAATTTCAAATAGAGGAAACCAAACTACGCCGACAGGCAAATCGCAAGATATCAGAAGAAGTATTGTGCCAAAAACGTATTTTAGATGAATGTAAACAAAAATGGAAAAAGAAACTTTTAGAAGAAGTGAACATTCTATTAAAAGAATATCAAAATACAGAAAGCTATCAGGATTATTTGATAACTAAAATAAAAATGGCAAAAAAAATAGCAGGTCAAGAGGATGTAACAATCTATATCAATCCTTCTGATGCAGATAAAAAATTTAATTTGGAAAAAGAGACAAGTACAAAATTGACCATTAGTAAGATAGACTTTGGAGGCGGAATTCGTGCTGTTATTCGGTCTAGAAATATTTTGATTGATGAATCCTTTGTAACAAAATTGGAGCAGGAGGATTATTTATGAAGGTGACTGGAAAAATATATGGGATTAATGGACCAATCGTTACCATCAAAGGAAACTTAGGCTTTAAGATGTCAGAAATGGTCTATGTAGGAGAAAAACGCCTAGTAGGAGAAGTAATTGGACTTACAAAAGCTCAAACAACGATTCAAGTTTTTGAAGAGACTACAGGGCTACGACCAGGAGAATTGGTGGAGGGTACTAATAAAGGAATCTGTGTTACGCTTGCACCAGGAATTATTACAAATATTTTTGATGGAATTGAACGACCTTTACAATTAATTGGAGAACAATTTGGAGCATATATTCCCAAAGGTGTGAATGTAGATTTACTAGACTGTCAGAAAAAATGGAAGACAGAAATCACAGTAAAAGTAGGAGATATGGTAACTGGAGGTACCATAATTGCCAAGGTACAAGAAACAGCCGCTATTTTACATAAGATTATGGTTCCACCTAATATACAGGGAACGGTAGTAAGTGTTGTAAAAGATGGTGCATATACGATTGAAGAACCTCTTGTAGTAATTCGCAATCAGGCAGATGAGGAAAATCCTCTTACTATGACTCAAAAATGGCCAATTCGTGTTCCGCGACCAATTCAAAGGCGTTATCCAGCAGAACGTTTATTGGTAACAGGGCAGCGTATTTTAGATACTTTATTCCCTATTGCAAAAGGGGGAACTGCTGCAATACCAGGAGGATTTGGTACAGGAAAAACTATGACACAACATCAACTTGCAAAATGGTCAGATGCAGATATTATTATTTATATTGGGTGTGGAGAACGTGGAAATGAGATGACAAATGTATTAGAGGAATTTTCTCATTTGACGGATCCTAAGACGGGGAACCTTTTAATGGATCGTACTACATTAATTGCAAATACTTCTAATATGCCAGTGGCAGCGCGTGAAGCAAGTATTTACACGGGACTTACCCTTGCAGAATATTATAGAGATATGGGATATCATGTGGCAATTATGGCAGATTCTACTTCACGTTGGGCAGAAGCCTTACGAGAACTTTCTGGAAGACTAGAAGAAATGCCAGCAGAAGAGGGCTTTCCAGCATATTTGGCTTCTCGATTATCTGCATTTTATGAGCGTGCTGGATATGTAGAAAATTTAAATGGTACAGATGGAAGCGTTACAATTATTGGAGCAGTATCTCCTCAAGGTGGCGATTTTTCAGAGCCAGTAACCCAGAATACCAAACGATTTGTGCGTTGTTTTCTTGCATTAGATAAATCTCTTGCTTATGCCAGACATTATCCTGCTATCAATTGGTTGACAAGCTATACAGAATATCTAAATGATTTAGAGGGGTGGTATATTTCTAATGTAGGAGCAGATTTTATTCCTTGTAGAAATGAACTTTTAAGTATTCTGACAACAGAAAGTAGGCTCCATGAAATTGTAAAATTAATTGGAAGTGATGTGCTTCCCGATGATCAGAAATTGATATTAGAAATTGCGAAAGTAATTCGGCTTGGCTTTTTACAACAAAATGCATTTCATTCAGAAGATACCTTTGTACCAATGGGAAAACAGCTTCAAATGATGAAAATTATTTTATATCTCTATGAAAAATGTAAAGAATTGATAGAGATGGGAATGCCTATGGCATTATTGAAAGAGGAAAATATTTTTGAAAAAATTATAGCTATTAAATATGATGTGGCGAATAAAGAATTGTATAAGTTTGATGAATATCGGCAGAAGATTGATAACTTTTATCATAGATTATTAGAAACCAATGCATAGGAGGGAGAAAGATGTCAATTGAATATTTAGGATTAAGTGAAATCAATGGTCCTCTAATTGTGTTGGAAGGAGTACAAGATGCCTTTTATGAAGAGATGGTAGAATTTGTAGTAGATGGAAATAAACGAAAGAAAGGGCGAATTGTTGCAATTGATGAAGACAAGGCTGTCATCCAAGTATTTGATAGTACAGATGAAATGTCATTAAAAAATACTCATACTCGATTAAGTGGTCATTCTATGGAACTTGGAGTATCGCTAGAGATTTTAGGAAGAACATTTAATGGACTAGGAGAACCAATGGATGGACTTGGAAAAATAAATCCAGAGATGACTTTAGATGTGAATGGGTTGCCATTAAATCCTTGCACTAGAGAGTATCCTAGAAATTATATTCGCACAGGAGTTTCAGCGATTGATGGATTAACTACTTTAATTCGAGGTCAAAAATTACCAATTTTTTCTGGAAATGGATTACCACATGACCAACTTGCAGCACAGATTGTAGAACAGGCTTCTTTAGGAGAAGATTCAGATGAAAAATTTGGGATTATATTTGCAGCTATGGGTGTAAAATATGATGTGGCAGAATTTTTTCGCAGAAGATTTGAGGAAAGTGGAGTAAGTTCTCATGTAACGATGTTTTTAAATCTTTCTAACGATCCAGTGGCAGAACGCTTGATTACACCTAAAGTAGCTTTGACTGCTGCAGAATATCTAGCTTTTGAAAAGGATATGCATATGTTAGTGATTTTAACAGATATGACTTCCTATGCAGAGGCAATGCGGGAAATTTCTGCATCAAAAGGAGAAATTCCCAGTAGAAAAGGTTATCCAGGATATCTTTACAGTGAATTGGCTGCCTTATATGAGAGAGCTGGAATTGTACAAGGAAGAAAAGGAAGTGTTACACAGATTCCCATTCTTACTATGCCAAATGATGATATTACACATCCAATTCCCGATTTGACAGGTTATATTACAGAAGGTCAAATTGTGTTAGAGCGTTCCTTACATCAGAAAAATATTTATCCTCCGATTAATGTATTGCCTTCTCTCTCTCGTCTTATGAAAGATGGAATTGGTGCAAAATATACCAGAGAGGATCATCAAGATGTGGCTAACCAATTATTTTCTTCTTATGCACGTGTAGGGGAAGCTAGAAATTTAGCAAGTGTCATTGGGGAGGATGAACTCTCTGAAACAGATAAAAAATATCTTCAATTTGGTGTGGAATTTGAACAGAAGTTTGTGGCACAAGGAGTTAGTGAAAATCGTACCATAGAACAGACCTTAGATATTGGATGGAAATTGCTGCATATACTTCCAAAAGAAGAATTAGATCGTGTAGATACAAAAATATTGGAGAAACATTGGTGAGGTGAATGTAATGGACCCAAATACATTTCCAACAAAAGGGAACTTAATACTTGCTAAAAATTCCTTAGCTTTATCAAAACAGGGCTATGAGTTAATGGATAAAAAGCGAAATATTCTAATTCGGGAGTTGATGGAACTAATTGAACAGGCAACAGATATCCAAAAGGAAATAGATATCACTTTTACTAGTGCATATCAGGCATTGCAAAAAGCCAATATTCAAATGGGGATTCATGAAGTAGAGACTTTAAGTCTAAGTGTACCAATAGAAAATTCTATTACTATAAAGCGTAGAAGCGTTATGGGAACAGAAATTCCAAAAGTTGAGTATAAGGAACAGGAATTAAAGCCATCCTATTCTTTTTATGGAACAAAAATGTCACTAGATGAAACATGTGAAAAATTTCGTAGAGTAAAGGAATTAACCATACGTCTAGCTCAGATTGAAACTTCAGCATATCGACTTGCCTATAATATTAAGAAAACTCAAAAACGAGCCAATGCATTGCAAAATATTACAATTCCCAAATATGAAATGCTTACAAGGGAGATTGAAAATGCTTTAGAAGAAAAAGAACGAGAAGAATTTACTAGATTAAAGGTAATTAAGAAAGTGAAATATCTATAACCAATAATCATGTGAGCAGATAAAAGTCAAAAATAAAGACAATTTACCAGAAAGGGAAAAATAAGATGGAAACAGTCTCCTATCTATATCAGATACCTGCATTTGAAGTAATCAATGAGGTAAAAAAAGCAATTATTGGAAAAGATGATTGTATTGTTAAGGCGGTTGCTGCAATTTTAGCAGGAGGACATATTCTTTTAAATGATATTCCAGGTGTAGGAAAAACTACACTTGCTATGGCATTGTCAAAATCCATGTCTTTACATCAAAATCGGGTACAATTTACACCAGATGTATTACCTTCCGATTTAACAGGATTTTCTATGTACCAAAAAGAAACGGGACAGTTTGTCTATCAACCAGGCAGTGTGATGTGTAATCTGCTTTTAGCAGATGAAATTAATCGAACTTCACCAAAAACACAGTCAGCACTTTTAGAGGTAATGGAAGAAAAAATGGTAACTGTAGATGGTGAAAGTCGAAAAGTTCCTACACCTTTTATTGTAATTGCTACACAGAATCCTTTTGGGAGTGCTGGAACATGGATGTTGCCAGAAGCACAGTTGGATCGCTTTATGATATGTCTGCAATTAGGTTATCCTGATATAGAAGATGAAATTAATATTTTAAAGGGAAATCAAAAAAAAGAAGAAGTACAAGAAGTGATTTCTAGAGAAGAATTGTTACAGATGCAGCAGAAAGTAACACAGATTTTTGTTCAGGAGGATATCTATAAATATGTGGGAAATTTAGTGAATCGTACTAGAAATCATCCAATGATTGACCTTGGAATTAGTCCAAGAGGAACAATTAATATTGTGCAGATGGCAAAAGCAATTGCATTTTTGCGCCAAAGAGATTATATTGTGCCAGAAGATATCACAGATATCTTTCTCTGTGTATGTTCCCATAGAATTATTTTGAATACAAAAGCTCGTGTAGCGCATATGGATGCAGAACAGATTTTAATGGAAATTCTAGCAAATATACAGGCACCTAAAGTTGTTTAGAAAGGGGAAAGATGAAAAATTTTTTTCTGTATATAACTATAACAATAAGTATACTTTATATAGCCATATTATACAACAGTAAAACATTTTTGGTACTGGTGGGAATAGCAGTATTATTGCCTCCATTTTTCTTATGTATGTTATGGAAAATAGAAAAAAAAATAAAATGTGAGTTATTTTTCCCTTCCTATTTAGAAAATAGAAGATGTGAATATATAGTCGGTCTTCAAGTTGAGAATAAAAGTACTTATTATTTAACAGAAGTATGCACAAAGATAGTGTTGCAAAATTTAGGAACCAAAGAAAAATATAAAGTAAAGGTAAAAGGAACCGTAGGTGCGCAAGAGAAAGTAATGTTAAGTACCACACTAAGGCAACCTGAATTTGGTTTATGGCAAATAGAATGTAATTATGTTTGTTGTTATGACTGGTTTAGAATTTTTTACTTGAAAAAAAGATTGAAAGAACAGAAACAGATTATGGTTTTTCCAGCCTGTTATGAAACAAATGTGGAAGTAGGCATTCGGACAAAATTATCCTTATCAGATGGGGAACTTTATCATCCTATGCTTAGTGGAGATGATTCCACAGAAATTTTTAAGTTGCGAGAGTATAAGATAGGGGATCGTATAAATCGAATTCATTGGAAACTTTCTGCTAAAAATGATAACTTAATTGTGGCAGAAATGAGTATGCCTATTGGTTGTAATGTGGTATGTTTTTTGGACGCAGAAATAAAGAATATGAGTAGAGTGGAACGTACTGTTTATTGGGAAGTAGTTAATACTCTTTCACAGAAAATGCTAGAACAAAAATGTTACCACTTTTTAGTATGGATGGAACAAGAGATGTTGCATCGTAAGGCAATTCAAAGTCCAGAAGATCTTTCAGAATTTTGGAATGAAATATTGCAATCTGAAATGAAACGATGTGAATTTTTTACTATGTATGAACAGGAATTTCGAGGAGATATCTATACATCTGCTATTTGCTGGGATCAAGATTTGAATTTATATTGTAATCATAAATTAATAAAAAAGATTATACCACAGCAGATAGAGAAGCAATTATTAGAGTTAGAATTAATCGTTTAGCAATCTTTCTCAAAAAAGGAATAGGAAAAATTAATTAGTAATTGTAAGAAAAGAGAAAATTATACTTCAAGAAGAAAGGAAAAATGGTGAAAAAGAAGGCAGAGAATAGCAAATTGACAGAAAATAGAACAACAGAAAACAAAAAAAAGCAGATTCTTGTTTTATATCATGTATATTCTGGAATTTGCTTTTTTCTAGTGATACTTGGAATATTTTTATATTTAGAAAAAATCTTTATGTCAGGAATCCCTTTTTTTGTACTGATTCTGACAGCAGGAATTCTTTCTATTGGAGTAGAAATTATGAAGTTAGGCAGAGGTCTAAAAATCATAGTTAGTCTGTTGTTCTATTTTATACTTTTAGGTGTGATAGTGATCAATAAACCTCTTGTTTTGTCAGGAGAAAATGAAATTGCTAATCAAGTATTAGAAATGGTAAACCAATATTATCATACAGATTATTTACTTTTTTTTGTAAATCAGGAACAACAAGGAAAAACACTTGTATTTCTTATTGTCTGTGCATTACTTGGATTTTTGCAAGGTTTGCTCTTGCTATTATTTGCTAAAAAAAAGGAACAAAAATTTGCTTTTTTATTTCTTCCTACTCTGTTGATTTTAGCAGGACTTATGTTAGGAAAAGAGCCTACAATTTTAGGAGTATTACTCATCCTAATAGGATTTTTGTTATCTCAATTAGAATTTGGACAAAAGGGTGTATTGTCTCTTGGGTTTATAATGGCCATGATTGTTGGAATCGCAATTGTTTTCGCAGGCAGTAATATTGCACAATATATGTTAAAAATGTATCACAAACCTTTGAGAAAATGGCAACTGCAGTTAGAAGACAAGATGATGGAAACAGTAAATAAGATAGATGGTGTCAATTATCTTTTTGGGAAGAATGTACAATCAGAATTTTTATTAAAAAATAATAAACCAAACCAGTCTGGTAAGGAAGTTTTTCAAATAACAGTGGAAAAAGTGCCTACACAGCCGCTTTATATCAGAGGATTTATTGGTGGAGATTATGAAAATGGAAGTTGGAAAAAAGTATCTAAGCAAAAATTTTCTGATTGGGTTGGAGAACAAGGATTGTCTCATCAAGAAGGTAAAGATCGAGTACAAAATTTTCCTTATCATTTCTTAAATGAAGCAGAAAATTTTTTGAAAAATATTTGTTCAGATCCTTTTTTTTATAAAGTACAGTCACAAGCAGTAAAAATGGAATTGAAATCGCCAACCTCTGGTTATACACTCGTACCATATTTTACAAATCTTCCACAAAAACAATTGATAGAAGCAGATGGAGCCTTATTGCCAGATTATCAGGAAAATCTTGAATGGCAAAGTTATCTTTCCATTGATGAAACATATATGGCAATGTTGGAAAATATGATATTAGAAGAAGAATCACAAATAATAGAATTCTGGAAAGAATATGAGAATTATGTAGAGAAAATTTATACGCAGTTGCCACAACAGGGATTAGAAAGGTTAAGAAACTATGCAAAAGACAATATAAATGAACAATTGATTACTAGTTATTATAGTTTTGATATAGGAGGAAATGCCATAGAAAAAGAAACGGTAGAAGGATGGATTACTCAAGTAAGAAATTTGTTACACTTAGATACTTCTTATAGTTTGAATATAGAGGAAGTACCTGAAGGAAAAGATTATGCAGAGTATTTTTTATTAGAACAAAAAAAAGGATATTGTGTACATTATGCTACTACAGGAACTTTATTATTTCGCATGTATGGCATTCCAGCACGATATGTCAGTGGGTATGTGATTTTTCCAAAGGATTTTAAGAAAAATAAAGATGGAACCTATACTGCAAGAATAACAGATAAAAGGGGACATGCTTGGGCAGAAATATTTCGGGAAAACATAGGCTTTTGTCCAGTCGAATTGACGCCCCCTTCTTATACAGATTTATTGCAAAATGTAGAACAAGAAGATATATTAAATGCTGTGGAACAAAGGGAAAATTTAGAAACAGAACCAATAGAAAATCTAGAATCACAGCAAGAGCAACAACAAGAACAAGAAAGAAAGGAACAGGAAGCAGAACAACAAAGGGAAGAACAAGAGAAAAAACAAGAAAACAACACAGAAAATGGACAAAAAGAAAATTCTAGTAACCAAATAAAAACAAATAGAAACAAACGTTTAGCAATTCCAAGTATTATAAAAAAAATAATAATGTTTTTTCTAGTAAGTACTAGTTTGATCATGATATTGTGGTATCGAAGAAATTGGGTATTGAGAAATAGGAAAGCAAAGTTTTATCAATTAAATCGTAACAAAGCTGTACTAGAAATGGGATATAGTATAAAACGTATGTTAAAGACTTTGGAACTGGAAGCAGAACAAGATATAAGCGAAAAAGAATATGGTACATTTTTAGAAAAAGAATTGCCAAACATGAAATGGAAGCAGGCTATTTTTATATTACAAAAGGCTAGATTTTCAGAGAAAGGTGTATCAGAAGAAGAATATCAAAAGATACTTGAATTATATCAATTTTTAGAACAATCTATCATACAAAAAAAAGGAAAGTTGAAAAAGTGGTTCTTTGATTTGAGATAAAAATTTGTTCTTGACAAAAAAATGTATTAGTATATAAAATTATGCATGGAAATTTAAGAATATATCCGTTATATTAGATAGCAGAGTATCACATAGAACAATGCATCTGTCACAATAGATGTAAACATATATTCTCTATATGAGATATAAACATAACATACAAAAATGCAATCGTTATATTTAGATGTAAACTTACAAATAGAAAACAGGAGGAGATAAAAATGGAAAAAATTAAAATGATAACACCTTTGGTAGAGATGGATGGGGATGAAATGACGCGTATTCTCTGGAAAATGATTAAAGATGAATTGTTACTTCCTTTTATAGATTTAAAAACAGAATACTATGATTTGGGATTAGAGCACCGAAATGAAACAGACGATCAAGTGACTTTTGATTCTGCTAATGCAACAAAAAAATATGGAGTGGCAGTAAAATGTGCTACCATTACACCAAATGCAGCACGTATGGAAGAGTATGATTTAAAACAGATGTGGAAAAGTCCAAATGGAACCATACGCGCTATTTTAGATGGAACGGTATTTCGTGCGCCTATTACAGTCAAGGGAATTGAGCCTTGTGTAAAAAATTGGAAAAAGCCTATTACCATTGCGCGTCATGCCTATGGTGATGTATACAAAGCAAGCGAAATGAAGATTCCAGCAGCAGGAAAATGTGAATTAGTTTATACTGCAAAAGATGGGACAGAAACAAGAGAGTTAATTCATGAATTTACAGAAGCAGGTATTATTCAAGGACAACACAACTTAAATGACTCTATTGAAAGTTTTGCAAGAAGTTGTTTTAATTATGCCTTAGATACCAACCAAGACTTGTGGTTTGCAACAAAAGATACTATTTCTAAGAAATATGACCATACTTTTAAGGATATTTTCCAAGAAATTTATGAAAAAGAATATGATGAGAAATTTAAGGCAGCAGGAATAGAATATTTTTATACCTTGATTGATGATGCAGTTGCACGTATTATGAAAGCAGAGGGTGGTTTTATTTGGGCATGTAAGAATTATGATGGAGATGTTATGAGCGATATGGTAAGTTCTGCCTTTGGCTCTCTTGCAATGATGACCTCTGTATTAGTATCTCCAGAAGGATATTATGAATATGAGGCAGCACATGGAACCGTACAGCGTCATTATTATAAACATTTAAAGGGAGAAGAAACATCCACTAATTCTGTAGCTACTATTTTTGCTTGGACAGGTGCACTGCGCAAACGTGGAGAATTGGATCATCTTCCAGAATTAAGTACATTTGCAGATAAATTGGAAAAAGCATGTTTATCTACGATTGAATCTGGCAAAATGACAAAAGATCTTGCATTGATTACAACGTTGGAACAGCCTACCGTTTTAAACAGTGAAAACTTTATCAAAGCGATTAGAGAGACTTTGGAAGAACTATTGTAACATTTAACAGCAAGAATGCGGATGGTGTTCTTAAATAAAGTGATTAGAAACACCTTAAAGAATTATGATTGTGCAAAAGATGCATAGAATGGAGAAAATAATGATTTTAGCTTGCCAAAATATCAGTAAAGCCTTTGGTACTGATGAAATCATACAAAATGCGTCATTTCATATAGAAGAGAATGAAAAGGCAGCAATTGTAGGAATTAACGGGGCAGGAAAAACAACGCTGCTCCGAATTATAATGGGAGAGTTAGAAGCAGATACTGGAGAAGTAATTTTAGCTAAAAATAAAACGATTGGATATTTGCCTCAAAATCCTAATATATTGGGAAATAGAAGTATTTATGAAGAAGTTCTTTCTGCGAGGGAAGAACTTATTTCCATGCAAGAAACATTGATTTCTATGGAACATAAAATGAGCTGCCTTTCTGGAGAAGAATTAGAACAGTTTATGGAGCGTTACAATCGCCTGAATCTGGAATTTGAACAAAAAGGTGGTTCTTCCTATAAAAGTGAGATTGTTGGTGTATTAAAAGGGCTTGGATTTTCAGAAGAAGAGTTTGGAAAACATATGCAAGAATTGTCAGGAGGGCAAAGAACAAGAGTATGTTTAGGCAAACTTTTAGTAACGAAACCAGATGTAATTCTATTAGATGAACCTACTAATCATCTAGATATTGGATCTATCACTTGGTTAGAAACATTTCTACTAAATTATAAGGGGGCTGTGGTAATTGTAAGTCATGACCGTTACTTTCTAGATCGCGTGGTTAAAAAAGTGGTAGAGCTTGACCGTAGCAAAGTATCTGTTTTTTTTGGAAACTACAGTGATTATGCAGTAAAAAGAGCACAAGTAAGGGAAGCACAATTAAAACAATATTACAATCAACAGCGCGAGATGAAACATCAGGAAGAAGTAATTGCAAAATTAAAATCTTTTAACAGAGAAAAATCTATCAGACGGGCAGAAAGCCGAGAAAAGATGTTAGATAAAATAGAGCGTCTAGAAAAACCTACAGAAGAAAATACAGATATTCATTTACATTTAGAGCCAAGAATTATCAGTGGAAATGATGTGCTTTCAGTCGAACATCTAGCAAAAACATATCCCAATCAATGTTTATTTTCTGATTTATCTTTTGAAATAAAACGTGGAGAACATGTGGCATTGATTGGAGACAATGGGACTGGCAAGACAACTATTTTAAAAATTATCAATGATATGGTAGAAGCAGATACTGGAACCATAAAATTAGGAACCAATGTGCATATTGGTTATTATGATCAAGAGCACCAAGTACTTCATATGGAAAAAACATTAGTACAGGAGATTTCAGATGCATATCCAACTTTGACAAATACAGAGATTAGAAATGTATTGGCAGCTTTTCTATTTACTGGTGATGAGGTATTTAAGAAAATTTCCGATTTAAGTGGTGGAGAACGTGGAAGAGTCTCTCTTGCAAAACTAATGCTTTCAGAGGCAAATTTCCTAATTTTAGATGAACCAACAAATCATTTAGATATTACTTCAAAAGAAATTTTAGAACAAGCCTTAAATAATTATACTGGGACTGTATTTTTTGTATCACATGACCGATATTTTATTAATAAGACAGCAACCAGAATTTTAAATTTAACAGGAGAAACTCTTGTAAATTATATTGGAAATTATGATTATTATTTAGAAAAATGCAAAGAACTTACTTCAATTTATGTATTAGAAAAAGAAGTATCTCCAAAGATAGAAGCAAAAAGCAGTAATAAAGCCGACTGGAAACAACAAAAAGAAGAACAGGCAAGGCAAAGGAAACTTGAAAACGACAGAAGACGGATGGAAGATGCAATTGAAATAATGGAACAGCGAATCCATGAGATAGAAGAGGCATTTTTGGACAATGAAATTGCAACCAATCCAATGAAATTACAAGAATTACAACAGGAATATGAAGAAAAGCAAAAAGAGTTGGAAAACTTGTATGAAAAATGGGAAGAGCTGATAGGATAGAAAATATTAATGTTTAAAAAATGTAATTGACATAGAAATATTTTGCTTATCTGCTTATATATGAGAAAGCGCATACATTGACATCCCTCAATAGATTTAATATAATAAAATGGAATATGTGGTGGGAAGGAAGAACAATGGAAAAAGAAATATCGCAAGCAGTTATCCGAAGAATGCCAAGATATTATAGATATTTAGGAGATCTTTTGGATGAGGGGGTAGAACGAATTTCATCCAATGAATTAAGTACTAGAATGCGTGTGACTGCTTCTCAGATACGTCAAGATTTAAACAATTTTGGGGGATTTGGACAACAAGGATATGGATATAATGTAAAGTATCTTTATGATGAGATTGGTAAAATTCTGGGAATGAATCAACAACATAATATTATTGTAGTTGGAGCAGGAAATTTAGGGCAGGCACTTGCTAATTATTTAAAGTTTGAGAAAAGAGGATTTGTTATTGTTGGTTTGTTTGATGTGAATCCAGCATTAAAGGGAATTTCTGTAAGAGGAATAGAAGTGCGAATGATGGATGAATTAGAGGGATTTGTAAAAGCAAACAAGGTAGATATCGCAACGCTTACTTTGCCAAAAGAGAAAGCAGACGAAGTAGCAAATATACTGGTAAGTCTTGGAATTAATGCTATTTGGAATTTTGCGCACCTTGATTTAGAGCTGCCAGAACATGTGGTAGTGGAAAATGTACATCTTTCTGACAGTTTAATGCAATTGTCCTATAATATTGCAAAACAAAGAAAACCCTAGTAGTTTTATAATATGATATTAATTTTGTTCTTTCATAGGAAAGACTATGTTACTGTGAAATGTTAAAGCATATGTCCTTCCTATGAAAGAAAAATATAATGTGAACTTGTAAGCTCTGCGAAAGTTCCATTCCCTCAACCTACAGAGGGCTTTCAAAGCATTGTGTAGGCATAATTAAAAAAAGGAGTATGTAGGAAAAATAGAATTGCTATTATATGAGGCAATTCCTCCACGCACGGAAAGATACGTGGTTTCCTTGCTGATTTATTATGAATAAAAGAAAAAATACAGATTCTGGATTTAGTAAAATAGCACATGGAAAGGATATTCCTCCACTGGTTTTGGATCAAAAATGGCATAGTTTATTTACAGCAAATGGAAAACCAAAAGAAGTATTAAAATTAGAGAAAAAAGTAAATAAACATTTAGCTAGACAAGGACGTTTAACACAGGATATAAAAGAATTAAAGGCTTTGAAATCCAAGCTAATGAAAAATATTGTTGCAAATATGGATGAAATTGGAGAAAATGGACAGGATACTCCAAAACTACAGGAAGATGGAAGACTTATTACAGAAATTAATCAGCGCATGACAGCTTATGTACAAGAGTTAGATGAACTACAAGAGCAAATGAAAACAGACAATGAACTTTTAATGATTGCCACTATGGAATATTGTTATGGAATTATGAACAGTAATGAAGTAGAACGGGAACAACTTGCTACTTGGATTGCACAAACACGTGTGGAGTTAAAGAAAAAAGTGATACGCAAGGAAACTATTGAGGATAAGAATAGAGAAATTTATACATATCTACATGATGTTTTTGGGGCTAATGTAGTAGATTCTTTTGATTTAAAATATCAGGATGAATATAAGAAAACAAAGAGTGAAAAGAGACAGTCTTAGCAGAAAATGTTAGGAGTGTCTTTTTATCTTATCACTTGACAAGATTCCAACTACCTATTTGTACCTGTAGAGTATGATATGCTGAAAGACAGAATGGAGGAAATTATGGAAATATTAGTGGATAGCAGGCAGATGAAACAATGTGATAAAAATACAATTGAACATTTTGGAGTTCCATCCTTGCTATTAATGGAACGAGCAGCTCTTAGTGTGGTAGAAGAAATTGATCTATATTTTTCTCAGAAATGCAAACAGACAGAAAAAAAGGTTCTTTTGGTCTGTGGTTGTGGAAATAATGGAGGAGATGGATTAGCAATTGCTCGTATACTTTGGCAAAGGGGATATAAAATTACAATTGTTATGCCAAAAGAATCTAGAAAATTATCTTTAGAATCTAAAACACAAGTAGAGATTTTATATCGTTATGGAATTTCTATGGAAGATACCATACCAGAAAAGGAATTTGATGTGATTGTAGATGCCTTGTTTGGAGTTGGACTGACCAGAAATTTAGAAGGGATAAATAGAGAATATATCACTTGTATCAATAAAATGAGAGGGCTAAAAATTGCTGTAGATATTCCCTCTGGGATTCATGCAGATACAGGAGAAATTATGGGAGTTGGCTTTTATGCAGATATAACCATTACCTTTGCTTTTGCAAAATTAGGACTACTGCTTTATCCAGGAACTGAGTATGCTGGAAAAGTTCTGGTAAAAGAAATAGGAATTGACAGACATAGTTTTTTAGAAGAAAAACCTATGTTATATTGTCTAGAAAAAAGTGATTTTATCAATCTTCCAGTGCGAAAAGATTATTCTAATAAAGGTAGTTATGGAAAAGTATTGACAATAGCTGGTCATAAAAACATGGCAGGCGCAGCATTTTTAAGTGGAAAGGCTTCTTATGTAGTGGGTTCTGGAATGGTAAGAATTTTTACAGAGGAAACAAATAGAATTATTTTACAACAATCTTTACCAGAGGCAATTCTTACTACTTATGAAAAAGAGACAAAACAGGAAGTTTTGAAAGACTTATTATTAGAGGCTCTTAACTGGGCAACTGTAGTTGTAGTGGGACCAGGGCTTGGTCTAGGAGAAACAGCAGAATTTTTGGTAAAAACCACACTAGAGTATGCAAAAATACCAGTTATTTTAGATGCAGATGGATTAAATTTAATTACAGAACATTTAGAAAGCTTAAAGACAGCAGAAGCTCCAATCATTGTTACGCCTCATTTGGGAGAAATGGCAAGATTAATAAAAAAAAGCATCATTGACATACAAAAACAATTATTGCAAGTTGCGCAGAATTTTTCAAAAGAATATAATGTAACATGTATATTGAAAGATGCAAGGTCCATTACTGCATGGCCAAATGGGATTACATTTATTAATACCAGTGGAAATAATGGAATGGCAACAGCAGGAGCAGGAGATGTACTGACAGGTATTCTTGCAGGATTAATTGCGCAAGGAATGGAAGTAGAGAAGGCTGCTCCTATGGGAGTATATCTTCATGGGGTAGCAGCAGACAAGCAAATGGCAGAGGTTGGAACTTATGGAATGATGGCACAAGATATTATAAAAGGCATTTCAAAAGTTCTCAAATCAATATAAATATGTTACTATTTTGTCAAGAAAGGAGAACAGCACTCCTCTCATCACTTAAGGGTAGTGGGTTTCCGTGCTTATTAAATTTTATGAAATCATACAGTAGAGTCTATGCAGAAATAAATCTAGATGCAATCCTTCATAATATGGAACAGATGGAAAAGCGAATAAAAAAAGATACAAAAATTATGTGTGTCATTAAGACAGATGGATATGGACATGGAGCAGTTCCAATAGGAAGAGAAGTAGAAAAACTTAAGGTCACTTGGGGATATGCTACAGCTACCGTAGAAGAAGCAGTAATTTTGCGCAGAAATGGTCTAAAAAAGCCTATTCTAGTACTTGGAGCTACCTTTCTAGAACAATATGATGCAATTATAAAACAGGATATTCGACCAACAGTTTATTCTTTCAAGCAGGCAGAAGCACTTGAAAATTTTGCAGCAGACACAGGGAAATCATTTACTGTTCATGTAAAAATAGACACTGGATTAAGTCGACTAGGATTTCAGGTAACAAAAGAAGCAGCCAAAGAAATAGCACAAATTTCAAAGATGCCTCATATTATATTAGAAGGGGTATATACCCATTTTGCAAAAGCGGATGATAAAGATAAAACCATGACAGAAAATCAGATAAGAAATTTTGAAAAGATGCGTCAGATGTTAGAACAATATAAAGTAACAATTCCAATATTTCATTGTTCTAATAGTGCAGCTATCATTGATATGCCAAAAGCAAATATGAATGTTGTGCGCGCTGGAATTAGTCTTTATGGGATGTGGCCTTCTAAAGAGGTGCAAAAAGAAAATTTGAATCTACAGCCTGTACTATCTTTAAAAAGTCAAATTGTATTTTTAAAAGAATTGGAAAAGGGAAGAAGTATTAGTTATGGAGCTATTTATACAACAGAAAAAAATCAAAAAATAGCAACCATTCCAATTGGCTATGGGGATGGTTATCCAAGAAGCCTTTCAAATAAAGGGTATGTGTTAATACGTGGAAAAGTAGCACCAATTTGTGGGCGTATTTGTATGGATCAATTTATGGTAGATGTGACAAATATCCCTAATGTGGTAGAGGGAGATACTGTGACTTTAGTAGGAAGAGATGGCATAGAAGAAATTTCTATGGAGCAAATTGGAGAATTATCAGGTAGATTTCATTATGAATTTGCCTGTGATTTGGGAAAGCGTATTCCTCGTGTTTATCGAAAATCTGGAAAGATTATAGAAACCAGGGATTATTTTGAAGAATAAACTGAATACACACGAAAAAATTGGGAAGAATAGGAAATGAGAATTGCTGAAATGAAATATTCTATAATAAGGAGATTTAAAACAGCAAAACAACCTATAAATTTTTGGAGTGTGAGAAAAGTGGTTATTCATAGAGGAGATATTTTTTATGCTGATTTGCGGCCAGTGATTGGCTCTGAACAAGGAGGGATTCGACCTGTACTGATTATACAGAATGATGTGGGAAATCGACACAGTCCTACTGTAATTTGTGCGGCGATCACATCTAAAATGAACAAAGCAAAACTTCCAACTCATGTAGAATTGGAAGCATCAAGATATGATTTAATGAAAGATTCTGTTGTACTTTTAGAGCAACTTCGTACCATTGATAAACAACGGCTGAAAGATAAGGTATGTCGTTTAGATAATGAAATTTTAAAAAAAGTAGATAGGGCACTTGAAATCAGTTTGGAATTGTATACATAAATCTTGACTAATATACCTTAAAATGGTATATTTCAAGTGTTCTTATCCACTTTGTTTTACAAATGCAAAAGGAGTCGAAAGAATGGATGATGGCGGTAGTCCGGTCATAGGACTGATAATATTTTTGGCGTTAGTGATTGTAAATGGAAGTTTATATGGATTTCTTACAGCTTTGGGGGAGACACCAGAAAACCAAATAGAAAAACGTGCAGAAGAAGGTAGTAAACAGGCACTTTGGTTATTGAAAGTCTTGGATTTTCCTTATCAGGTAAGACATGCAATTCAAATTGCTATTATGTTGGTAAACAGTGTATTTGGTATTTATCTCATACATTTTCTTAGAAAGGTTTTAGAACCTTATTTATTGCAAAATAAAGTAAAGACCAGTTTACAATTTTGTTTTTTTTCCTTAGCAGTATTGATAATTGTCTTTCTTTTTTCTATATTTGGGATTATTGTACCTCAAAAAATTGCAGCAAGACATCCTGAAAAATGGTTATTTTCATTGACAGGCATCCTTCATGGAATAGTAAATATATTAAATATTTTTACATATCCAGCAGAAAAGTTATCAAATCTAGCAGTAAGACTTACAGGAATAGACCCCAATGCTAATTTTGATGATGTGACAGAAGAAGAAATTATCTCTATGGTAAAAGAAGGACATGAGCAAGGAGTACTTCAGGCAAGTGAAGCAGAAATGATTCATAATATATTTGCATTTGATGACAAAGAAGCAAAGGACATTATGACTCATAGAAAACATGTAGTTGCTATTGATGGTAGCATGCAGCTTCGAGAAGTGTTAGAATTTATTTTAGAGGGAAACAATTCTAGATTTCCTGTATACAAAGAAGATATAGACAATATTATTGGTATCATACATATGAAAGATGTTATGATAGAAAGTCGCAAAGGAATCTATTTAGATTGGGCGATACAAGATATTCCAAAATTAGTGCGGGAAGCAGTATTTATTCCAGAGACTAGAAATATCAATGATTTATTTAAGGGCATGCAATCACAAAAAAATCATATGGTAATTGTTGTGGATGAATATGGACAGACTGCTGGAATTGTTGCGATGGAAGATATTTTAGAAGAGATTGTAGGAAATATATTTGATGAATATGATAAAGAAGAAACGATGATTATTTCACAGTCAGATGGAAGTTATCTTATGAGTGGTATGGCGCCTTTTGATGAGGTATGTGAGACTTTGCAGATTTCATTAGAAGAAGCTGAGTATGAGACATTAAATGGTTTCCTAATTTCACTTCTTGGCAAGATACCAGGAGAAAATGAACAGTTTGAATTAGATTTTCAAGATTGGCATTTTTATATCCTGTCTGTTAGGGATAAGATTATCAATACCATAAGAGTAACTAAACTTCAAAAAAATAGAAATAGGGTGATTTCAAAATCAGGAGAGTTGAAAGAATTAGAAGAAATCAATTCTTAACAACATATATCTTAAAAGTAGGATATCATTAAATAATAAAAATTAAAAATAAAGAAAGAATTATACAAAAATAGAAAAGAGGAAAGAATATGTCAGGACATTCTAAATTTGCTAATATTAAACACAAAAAAGAGAAAAATGATGCCGCAAAGGGAAAAATATTTACCATTATTGGAAGAGAACTTGCAGTTGCAGTAAAAGAGGGAGGCGCTGATCCAGCAAATAACAGTAGGCTGCGTGATGTAATTGCAAAGGCAAAAGCCAATAATATGCCAAATGATACTATTGATAGAGGGATTAAAAAGGCTGCTGGTGATGCTAATTCTGTAAATTATGAATTTGTGTCTTATGAAGGCTATGGACCAAATGGAACAGCTATTATTGTAGATGCTTTAACAGATAATAAAAATCGTACTGCGGCGAATGTAAGAAGTGCATTTACAAAAGGCTATGGAAATGTAGGGACACCAGGCTGTGTATCCTATATGTTTGACAAAAAAGGTCAAATTATTATAGACAAAGAAGAATGTGAGATGGATGCAGATGATCTTATGATGACTGCTTTAGATTCAGGAGCAGAAGACTTTGCAGAAGAAGAAGATAGCTTTGAAATTATTACAGACCCAGAAGCATTTAGTGAAGTGCGTCAAAAATTAGAAGAAGCAGGAATTGTTATGGCTTCTGCAGAAGTGACTATGATTCCTCAAACTTGGGTGGAATTGACAGATGAGACTGCCATTAAAAATTTGCAAAAAACCTTAGATTTATTAGAGGAAGATGATGATGTGCAAGCTGTATATCATAATTGGGACGAGTAAAAATTTCTATTAATAGAAAAAGATATCACAAAGAACTGTTACATTAAGAATGATAGATTCAGGATATAATCAATTATATTTTGTGTTGAATTTTCTTAATGTAACAGTTTTTTCTTTTATATAATAAAATCCTCTCGGAGATACACACGTACAAGAAATATAATGACATTAAAGTGACTATACATGGCACGGCAAAGTATTTAGCACCCTCAAGATTAGGGGAAGAGAGTTGTAGATAAAAGAAAAGGGTGTTATAATTTATATAAACGAGAGGAGTTAGATGAAAATAAAATTAAATTTATTATAGATTTCATGGTTTGTATTGGTAATAACTATAAGTTTAGGACAAGTAAATATTTTTACTGCAGAAGTGGAAGACAGCCATCAGTTAGAACGGACAAGTGCAAATTCATCAGAAAAACAGATGAGATAAAATTAAAATAGATTTCATCTTAATCTAGCATAAATTTGACATATGTGCTAAAATTGTATCAAAGAAATTTTTGGCAGTCACTGGTATGTTCAGAGGGGTGATTGTACAGAAACAGGAGGAAATGACATATGAGTGATTATCAAATAGAAACAAAATGTATTCAGTCAGGTTGGCATCCTAAGAAAGGAGAGCCAAGAGTATTACCAATTTATCAAAGTACCACTTATAAATATGATACCAGTGACCAGATGGGACGATTATTTGATTTGGAAGAAAGTGGTTATTTTTATACAAGATTACAAAATCCCACCAATGATGCAGTGGCAGAAAAAATCTGTGAATTAGAAGGTGGCGTGGCAGCTATGCTTACCTCTTCTGGACAAGCGGCAAATTATTATGCAGTATTTAATATATGTGAAGCAGGAGACCATATGGTGTGTTCTTCTACTGTATATGGAGGAACATTCAATTTATTTGGAGCAACTTTGAAGAAACAAGGAATTTCATGTACTTTTATTGATCCTGATGCTTCTGAAGAGGAAATTGCTGCTGCATTTTTACCTAATACAAAAGTATTATTTGCAGAGACAATAGCAAATCCTGCATTAGTGGTATTAGATATTGAAAAATTTGCAAAAGTAGCCCATAATCATGGTGTCCCATTAATTGTAGATAATACCTTTGCAACTCCCATTAATTGCAGACCTTTTGAATGGGGAGCAGATATTGTAACACATTCTACCACTAAATATATGGATGGTCATGCTATGTGTGTGGGAGGATGTATTGTAGATAGTGGAAATTTTGATTGGAACCAATATGCAGATAAATATCATGGATTGACCAAACCAGATCCAACCTATCATGGGATTATTTATACAGAAAAATTTGGCAAAGGAGCATACATTACTAAGGCGACAGCACAGATTATGAGAGATTTAGGTTCCATACAATCTCCACAAAATGCTTTTTTACTTAACGTTGGATTAGAAACACTTCATCTAAGAATGCCTAGACATTGTGAAAATGCAAAAAAAGTGGCAGAATTTTTAAACGGTCATGAAAAAGTGGCATGGGTAAATTTTGCTGGACTAGAAGATAATAAATACCATGCACTTGCACAAAAATATATGCCAAATGGAACTTGTGGCGTTATTTCCTTTGGATTAAAGGGTGGAAGAGAAGTATCAGTAGAATTTATGGATCAGTTAAAAATGATAGCAATTGTTACTCATGTGGCAGATGCTAGAACTTGTGTACTTCATCCAGCAAGTCATACTCATAGACAGATGACAGATGAACAATTACTAGAAGCAGGCGTAGCGCCAGATTTGATTCGACTTTCTGTAGGAATTGAAAACGCTAAGGATATTATTGCTGATTTAGAACAAGCATTGAAAACAATATAAAATAATTGAATTTTGGAGGATTAGTTATGAGAAAAATTCTGTTTGCAGCATCTGAGTGTGTACCTTTTATCAAAACAGGCGGTTTAGCCGATGTATGTGGAGCATTACCCAAAGAATTTGATAAAAATGATTGGGATATTAGAGTTGTACTTCCAAATTACACTTGTATCCCAGAACATTGGAGAAATCAATTTGAGTATGTAACACATTTTTATATGAACTGTGGAAATTATATACAAAATAAGTATGTAGGTATTTTGCAGTATAAACTAGATGGGATTACTTATTATTTTATTGATAATCAAGAATATTTTGATTGTTTCCTACCTTATGGAGATATTAGATTTGATATTGAAAAATTTATTTTCTTTGACAAAGCTGTACTTTCTATGCTTCCATTGATTAATTTCCAACCTCAGATTATCCATTGTCATGACTGGGAGACAGGTTTTATTCCAGTATATCTAAAGACAGAATTTCAAGGAGATATGTTCTTCTGGGGTATGAAGTCTGTCATTACAATTCATAATTTAAAGTTTCAGGGGATTTGGGATGTAAAAACAGTAAAAGGCTTGACAGGATTTCCAACAAATTTATTTGTGCCTGATAAACTAGAGTTTAAGAAAGATGCCAATATGTTAAAAGGTGGTCTAGTTTATGCAGATTATATTACTACAGTAAGCGACACTTATGCTCAAGAAATACAAACCAATTATTATGGAGAGGGATTAAATGGATTACTCTCTGCAAGACATATGGATATGCAGGGAATTGTAAATGGAATTGACTATAATGTATATAATCCAGCAACAGATGAGAAATTATATGTAAATTATGATGCTAGTAGTCACCGAAAGAAAAAAGCATTAAATAAAGAGAAATTACAACAGGATTTAGGTCTTGCAGTAGATAAGAAGCGTTATATGATTGGATTGATTTCCCGTTTAACCGATCAAAAAGGATTAGATTTGATTAACTATGTAATTGAGCGAATTATTGATGATTATACACAGTTAGTTGTGATTGGTACAGGAGATGCACAATATGAGAATATGTTCCGTCACTTTGCATGGAAATATCCAGACAAGATTTCTGCTAATATCTGTTATTCAGATGATTTGGCACATAAGCTCTATGCAGCGGCAGATGCTTTCTTAATGCCTTCTAGATTTGAACCTTGCGGTTTAACACAGATGATTTCTTTCCGTTATGGAACCATTCCAATTGTACGCGAAACGGGAGGTTTGAAAGATACTGTACAGCCTTATAATGAGTATGATAATGTAGGAGATGGATTCTCTTTTACAAATTACAATGGTGAAGAAATGCTAAAAGTCATCAATTATTCCAAACATATTTATTTTGATAAAAAACGGCAATGGAATCAAATGATTGACCGCGCTATGGGAAATGATTATTCTTGGAATGCTTCTAAGTTCCGCTATGAAGGACTTTATAAATATTTAATGGGTGAATGCTAATATTTTGCGCTGATATTCCCATAATTCAACAAAACATGAGAAATCCAATAAAAGCGGATTTCTCATGTTTTGTTAGATTTCTCTATGTTTCTCAGTATAAATTTCTATAAAAATTTCCATACTAATGCAAGATAAGAGAATAGAAAAAATAGAAGGAAGGAAATTTTTCATGGAAGAGAATATCAAGCAACAAGAAAAAACAAAAAATGAAAATGAAGAAATCAAAGAAATGGGGCAGCTTACCTTAGAACAAGGAAAATCACATCATAAAATTCATTTACTTTCTATTATTGGAGAAATTGAGGGTCATGAAAGTCTTTCCCCTAATACAAAAACAACAAAATATGAGCATGTACTACCCAAACTTGCCTCTATTGAAGATGATGAAAGTGTAGATGGTGTGATGATTATTATAAATACAGTGGGAGGAGATGTAGAGTCTGGGCTTGCCATTGCAGAAATGATTTCTTCTTTAAGTAAACCAACTGTCTCTTTGGTGTTAGGTGGTAGTCATTCCATTGGAGTTCCATTAGCAGTTTCTACTGATTATTCTTATATTGTTCCAACTGGAACTATGGTAATTCATCCAGTACGTCTAAATGGTTTAGTGATTGGGGCACCTCAAACTTATGACTATTTCCAACAAATGCAGGATCGTATCACAGGTTTTATTGCAGAACATTGTTTTGCCACTCAAGAACAATTAGAAAAAATGATGATGAATACAAGTATGTTGACAAAAGATTTAGGAACTATATTGGTGGGAAGTCAAGCTGTTGCCGAAGGCATTATCAATGAGGTGGGTGGTATTGACGAAGCAATGAAGAAACTTCATCAAATGATAGATGAAACTAAGCAAAATAACGAAATCTCAAATCTATAGTAAAGTGTTAATGACATTTCAAACTGAATGTGATAAACTGTAAATAGTGTGCCTAATATATAGAAAAAATAGTTTGGAACTGTTAAGAAATTTCTTAATGGTTCCTTGCTAGTCAGAATAAACAGTGATGTAGAATGAACAACAGTTTGGGAGGAAGCCTTATGGCATCAAAGACAAGTAGTACAACAAAAAAGAAAAACGCCGGAAGCTCTAGAAAAAGAACTATCTCAGGAAAAAAAGAAACAAATGCAAAAAAAAATAGTCCAGAAATTTCTTTTGGAAATGAAGTGGCACTTCTTGTTATATTAGCAATATGCATTATTTTGTTTATGAGTAATTTTGGAATAGGAGGATTTATTGGTGCAAAGGTAAGTGGATTCTTTTTTGGACTATTTGGAAAAATGGCATATTTGTTTCCTATTTGTTTTTTTATTGGAGCAGCTTTTTTTATTTCAAACAGAGAGAATGGAATGGCTCTTATAAAAATAGTAGCAGGAATTGTATTTGTAATATTTCTTTGTTTGTTTATGGAATTAATAACAGGAACTTCAAGAAAGTATCATGTAATAGAATCTTTTCAATATGCAATAGAACATAAAAACGGTGGAGGTGCTATAGGTGGAAGTATTGCTATGTTCCTTTGTCCAGCCATTGGAAAAGCAGGAACTTTTGTGGTAGATATTGTTGCATTGATTATTTCTATAGTGTTATTGACAGAACATTCTTTTTTAAGTGGTGTGAAAAAAAGTAGTCAAAAGGTATATGATACAGCCAGGGAAGATGCCCTAAGACGTAAAAATGTGAAAAAGACAAAAAAGGAAAAACAAATCCAACGAAGAATAGATAGAAAAGTGGAAGGCGTAGCGTTAGATACAAAAATCCGTCCTATACCACCAGAACAATCTGATAATATTAGTGAATTAAAACTTCCAAAGGAAACAGAAGTTTTTTCAAAAGAATTAGAAAAAAAATTGTTTTCAGAAAAGGAAGAGAAGAAGATTATGAAAAATGCTGTAGGCTGGGAGGCACAAGAGGATTTGGAAGGGGTTTCCGTTGTGGATATCTCTAAAAAGAGAGAGCAAATACAACAAGGAAAAAATCGTAAGCCTACTATAGTGGAAAAAGTACATAAAAAACCACAACAAAGTAATCTAACTTCTTCAAAAACAGAAGAACCTACTACAAAGGCAAATCTAGATATTCCAGATGAAATAATACCTAATATAGAAGCTTCTATTCAACCAGAAATAGTAGATGAATCAGAAATTGTAAATGAACCAATCGTAAATCATTCAAAAGTAGCAGATGAATTGGATGCAGAAAATAAATGGGAAACTGCTTTTACAGATAAAGATATCTCTAAATTAGAAGAGAATACATATGTATTTCCACCAATTTCTTTATTGACAAAAGGTAAAAATACACAAGGTGATTCTAAAAAACATTTGCAAGAAACAGCCTTAAAGTTACAACAAACTTTGAAAAATTTTGGTGTAAATGTCACTATTACAGATGTCAGTTGTGGACCTAGTGTCACACGTTATGAAATGCAACCAGAAATGGGTGTAAAAGTAAGTAAAATTGTAAATTTATCGGATGACATTAAATTAAATCTTGCAGCAGCAGATATCCGAATTGAAGCACCAATTCCAGGAAAAGCAGCAGTTGGCATTGAAGTTCCAAATAAAGAAAATATAATGGTACGTTTTAGAGATATGATAGAATCTGAAGAGTTCCAGCAACACAAATCTAATATTTGTTTCGCAGCAGGAAAAGATATTGGTGGACAAGCAGTGGTAGCAGATATTGCAAAGATGCCTCATTTATTGATTGCAGGAGCAACAGGTTCTGGAAAATCTGTATGTATTAACACAATTATTATGAGTATCCTTTATAAAGCAGACCCAGAAGATGTAAAACTTATTTTAATTGATCCAAAAGTAGTAGAATTAAGTGTATACAATGGCATTCCGCATCTGTTAATTCCTGTGGTTACAGATCCAAAAAAAGCGGCTGGAGCTCTTCATTGGGCAGTAGCAGAAATGATGGACCGCTATCAAAAATTTGCAGATTGTCAAGTCAGAGATTTGAAAGGATATAATCAGAAAATAACAACGATAGAGAAGGTAGCGGATGAAACAAAACCTGTGAAACTTCCACAAATTGTAGTTGTAGTAGATGAATTAGCAGACCTTATGATGGTAGCTCCTGGAGATGTAGAAGATGCCATTTGCCGATTGGCTCAACTTGCAAGAGCAGCAGGTATCCATCTAATTATTGCTACGCAGCGCCCATCTGTAGATGTTATTACAGGATTGATTAAGGCAAATATGCCTTCGCGTATTGCTTTTTCTGTATCCTCTGGTGTAGATTCTAGAACGATTTTAGATATGAATGGAGCTGAGAAATTATTGGGAAATGGGGATATGCTTTTTTATCCACAAGGTTATCAAAAGCCTTTGCGTGTGCAAGGTCCATTTGTATCTGACCAAGAAGTAGAAGCAGTGGTAGATTTTTTAAAACAACAAAATACAACAGTATACAACTCAGAAATTGAAGAAAAAGTAAGTGCCGTTTCTTTTAGTTCTTCTTCTGGTTCAGGTGGTAGTGGAAATGAAAGAGATGCTCATTTTGTGGAAGCAGGAAAGTTTATTATTGAAAAAGAAAAAGGTTCTATTGGAATGTTACAACGTATGTTTAAAATAGGATTTAACCGTGCAGCTAGAATTATGGACCAGTTAGAGGAAGCAGGTGTTGTAGGTCCAGAAGAAGGTACAAAACCAAGAAAAGTACAAATGTCCTTGTTAGAATTTGAGGAATATGTAAAAGAACATAGGTAGGAGGAAGAAATGAAAACAGATATTCAGATTGCACAAGAGGCGGAAATGATTCATATCAAAGAAGTGGCAGCACAACTAGGTATTGATGAAGATGATTTAGAATTATATGGAAAATATAAAGCTAAACTATCAGATGAACTAATAGAAAGAGTACAAAATCAGAAGGATGGAAAATTAATTCTAGTGACAGCCATTAATCCAACTCCAGCCGGAGAGGGAAAGACAACTACTAGTGTAGGCCTAGGAGAAGCCTTTGGGAAATTAGGAAAAAAGGCAGTCCTTGCATTAAGAGAACCTTCCCTTGGACCATGTTTTGGAATTAAAGGAGGTGCAGCAGGAGGCGGTTATGCACAAGTAGTTCCTATGGAAGATTTGAATTTGCATTTTACTGGAGATTTTCATGCAATTACTTCTGCAAATAACTTATTGGCAGCTTTACTAGATAATCATATTCAACAGGGGAATTTGTTGCATATTGATCCAAAACAAATTGTATGGAAACGCTGTATGGATATGAATGATCGTGTACTTAGAAATATTGTAGTTGGTCTTGGAAATAAAATGGATGGTACTGTAAGAGAAGATCATTTTGTAATTACTGTTGCCTCAGAGATTATGGCAGTTTTATGTCTTGCAGAAGATATGGCTGATCTGAAAAAACGATTAGGAAAAATTATTGTTGCCTATACTTTTGAGGGAAAACCTGTGACAGCAGAGGAACTTCAGGCAACGGGAGCTATGGCAGCTTTATTAAAAGATGCAATGAAACCAAATTTAATTCAAACATTAGAGCATACACCTGCCATTATACATGGAGGACCTTTTGCCAATATTGCACATGGATGTAATAGTGTGCGTGCTACTAAGACGGCTTTAAAACTTGCTGATTATGTAGTAACAGAAGCAGGGTTTGGAGCTGATTTAGGAGCTGAAAAATTTATGGATATCAAATGTAGGATTGCTGGATTGAAACCAGATGCAGTAGTACTTG
>CAJUHG010000025.1 GCA_910586005.1 uncultured Lachnospiraceae bacterium
ACATTGCCCATGAAAACCATCCAGATGCAAAACCTTTATTCCACAGTGACCGTGGATACCAATACACCTCAAAATCCTTCTGTAAAAAGCTTAACAAAGCAGGGATGAGGCAAAGCATGTTGAGGGTACCTTCTTCTGTCTCCCCAATATAACAATAGTCAATGTTATTTTTTTTGCATATGTTTCTGCATAACTACCACGGGTTATGATAAGAATGAAATCACCAATGCAATTAGAAAATACCCTATCCCCTATCGATGCCACTCCCTCGGGGAGACTTATACTACTTAAACTGCTGCACCGAGCAAATGCCCATATCCTATAGACGTCACTCCCTCGGGGAAACTTATACTACTTAAACTGTTGCAAGAAGCAAATGTATAATCCCCTATACAACACACCTTTTTTCCCTCTATTTCAGCAGGAATTATTAGTTCTTTTACATGATTATTTCTGTAATCAGTGATTTTCAATGTACCATCTGCTAACTCTTGATATTGAAAATTTTCATACCATTGTCTTTCTTGATTGGGAGTCACTTCTTTCACGTCTTCTGTTTCTATCTCTAAATTTTGTAACTCCTGCTGTTTCATTTCCTCTTCTGAGGGTTCTTCTTTTGTTCCTTCTCTTGCTACTTCCTTTCTTCTTATCGTTTCCCTCTGTTCTGTCTCTTCCTCCTGTTGCGCTAATGAAAATTCTTCCGGGTTTTTCATTTCTTCTTCGTCTGAATGTCTCTTACTGCCTCTTCTTGAATTTGCTGCGCCTGAACTGTTATTTGAGGCAGATTAGAACAGGCAAGTATCACTGCCATTCCCATACATATTAATTTTTTGAACTTCATAAATTTTCCTCCTCATTGTATTTTATTATTTTTATATAATTCTTTTGTACAAATGCACAATCAAATTCACATATTTTGCATAGTGTGTGCTCCCCTCATTCTGGAGAATTGCACACTTTGATACACCACATGCAGTCACCTAAGCGCCATAATACCTCTTCCCATATACAACATATTTTTATCATGGGAAAGACATATCCTTTAATACTTCATAGTAACACGATCTTTTCTATAAAATAAAAAAAATCCCAGACAAATAAAGTAGCATTATTAAAACTTTTCTTTTTTGTCTGAGAATCTATTCCATTATTATTAAAAAATCTAGTCTACAAGTTTTCTTTTCACTGTAATGTTATAACCTTCTTCTTTGGGTTTATTAATATCTTTTTAGAAAATTTACTTCTGTAAATAATAAACAGGTAAGATTTGCTCAAGACCACCACTTTCCATCTTTATTTTTCCCACATTTTGCCATATATTTTATTACTCTGTAAAGAAATTTTCCTCACTATCAAAAATTCATTTTGTATATAGAGCAAACACTTTACTACTTTTCTGTATCAAGCAAAGTTACTCCGTTCTTGTATACATTTGTAAAAAAATCGTCACTTGCTGTAAAACAAAGTGACGATTTTTCTTTCTATCATTATATCATCACCAAGTCAGCCAACTATAATCCTATCTGCCATTTACCACATAATCCATATAAACAATATTATTTAGGATTTGTAAGATTATCATGTATTGTTTTTCAAACACAATAAAAATTCACTTGAAATATTTATTTCATTATAGAAATAATACTATTTACAAATATTTCTTAGAGGCTTCTGGGCTTAAATTGTACTGCTCCTGAATCTTTAGCAAAATTGTTTGTATAGGAATATCTAAATTTTTTAAGATAGAAACGGTTCCTTTGATGCCCTGTTCCATGCCTTGTTCTATCCCTTGTTCTATCCCTTGTTCTATTCCTTGTTCTATCCCTTGCTCTATCCCTTGCTCTATGCCTTGCTCTATCCCTTGTTCTATCCCTTGTTCTATTCCTTGTTTGATGCCTTGCTCTATCCCTTCTTTTATTCCCTCTCTTTTTATCATTTTTGCCTCATATTCCAAAATCTTTCCACCCATAACAGATTTCACTCCTTCCCTAACAAAATTGTATTTTGCAGCTATATGTTCTAATACTTTGTTTGACATATCCAGCAGTGTACATCTGGTATACTCACTGATAACCTCTTGCTTCAAAAGCTCTTCTAGTCTTATTTTCATTTGCTCATATTCTTCCAACAGTACTTTTAATTTTGTTTTGTCTTTTTCATATTCTTCCAACTGCTTTTCATGAGAAAAAATATAAAACGGAAGCAGTAAAAGGAGATTTTTTTCAAAAAGCTCCCCTAATTTGTAATTCTGCGTCTTCATTGCTGGAATATTATATTCTACTGTTTCAGTGGGCGTAACCATTCTAATTTTCAGTGTATCTGGGGTAGATGCATGACAACGCAAAAACAATACCGCAGAATGGGGAAATGTTACTGTAAGAATATTTCCTGTAAGCTCTCCTTCGTCTAAAGCAATTTGTGTATCATATTCAAAAAATCTAATTAGCATACTATTATCTGCACTGCTTTGACATTCTAAATGATATTTCTTTAATTCTTTTCCAAGAACTTTAAAACTACTATCTGTAATTCGTTCCACTTCTTTTCCATCCTGCTGATTTAAAAAATGCTCATTTGGTGAGAACAGAATCGTTTCTTCCCCAGAATAATGTTCTCCAAATACCTCATTGAGCAAGGGAAGAATCAACGTACTGCAGTCATTCAGTAAGGTACGAAACACATCATCATAAGGCGTATTTGTTGTTTTTGTATCTTTCACTGGTATCTATCTCCTTTTTTTATATGTTATCATATGCCATAAATTTATTCAATTAGAAAACGCAAGATGGATGATACTATACACTATAAAAGGAACAGAGTAAAAAGGGATATCTAAAACCAAGTGCTTGCCTTCTCATAAGAAAAAGAAAGTCCCCCACTTACCACTTTAAATATGAGAAATATTCAATGGTAGGCAGGGGACTTTCTTATCTCAAATAGAGTTTCTGTTTCAAATTCAACAAGATTTTTATTTTCCACTTTATTTTTTTGTAGTAACTGTTTTACTCTTAGACCAACTAGAATACAATTTTGTCACTTTTCCATTTACCTTTACCTCTTTATAAGCACATATTCTTACATAATACTTTTTCTTTGCCTTTAACTTGGATATGGTTCTTGTAGTAGCTTTTGCACTACTTATCGTTTTCGTTTTTGTATCTTTTTTTGTAAATTTTTTGCTGATAGAATAAGACAATTGATATCCTGTGACCTGTTTGGTCTGTTTTTTCCATTTTACTGTAAATACTTTGGATTTTGAAGTAACTTTGGTAAGATTAACAGCTTTTGGTACTATGGTAAAGGTTTTTGTTATAGTTCCTTTATAGTTCCCTTTTAACTGAATCTTATATAGTATATTTTCCAACATTTTTCATGCCTTTTGAATCAGTTACTGTGTAATCTTTTCCTTTTTTCAAGGCTTTTCCCTTGCTGTCCTTCACTGTAACAGAAGGTTTTTGAACTTTATTATTATAAGTAAAAGGAGTCTTAGATAATTTGATATTTTTGGCTTTATAGATTATGGTTTTTTTGCCTTTTTGAGTTCCATATTTGCTACATACTTGTGCAATACTGCCATTCTTTTTATTAGTAGCTTTTATAATCTTGGATTGATAGGTATGGTTTGTTGCTGGAATGGATTCTGTATAAGTATTTCCACATTTTGTACAAGTGTAGGTTTTTACTAAGTGTATATCTTTCCTATGAAAAAAATAGAAAGGATACTCTGCAAATTTTCTATTATCATAAAGAAAAACAGCATCCCAAATCTTTTTCATTTTGGGATGCCATACTGGTTTACCATTTTACAAGTTTTTCCATATTCTTTCGGTTTGCAGCATTATTTTGATACCAGCTAGTTCTCTTCATTTCTACTGGATTTTTTCCTGCTTCCTTCTTTACAAGACGGTAAAATTCTTTTTGTGTTACACGTTTTCTTTTCCATTTAAAATTATTCAAAGGACCAATAGATGAGTGATTATTCCAAGCTCTTCCCACTTCAGAAATTGTTCCACTTTTGGATATTTTCATATAATATTCTGAGCATCCCATCCCTGAATAATAAGTAACAATAATTCCTTTTTTGGGATAATACCGCCTAATCATATCATCTCTATCCAATTGTTTTACTTGCCCATTGTAATAACAATATACTGCCTCATATCCTTCAAAATGAGCCGGCTTGCCATTATTCTGTAACATTAGCTCTGGCAATCCATCCCCATTGATATCTGCCAAACTAAATTTAAACTGCTCTCTGCCATAAGAAGTACTATTGGTCCATCTAATTCTGGGTTGTTGCATATATTTTTGATATGCTTTAACTACCTTTTTCGCTTTCTGACTTAACACCACTTTCACTTGACAAGTAGCTTTTTTACTGCCTGCTTTTGCTGTAATAATAGCAGTACCTGTAGAAACACCAGTTACCTTACCATTCTTTACTTTAGCAACTTTTGTATTACTGGTAGTCCAAGTCACTTTTACATTCTTTGCTTTTGTGGGAGATAGCTTAGCTGTTAATTTCTGACTCTCTCCCATACCAACAGTAAGTTTTTTCTTATTTAAAGTTATTTTTTTAACCTTTGTCTGTTTGCTAGCCCCTATTGGCTGCACAGACAAATCCTCTTGTATATTGCTCCCTGTTGCTTGTACAGACACATTTTCTTGCCTACTTTCTACTGCCTGTACAGACAATTTTTCCTGTGTGCAAACTATGCCTGTCATTAGTATACAAGCCAATGTCAATACTAAGAATTTTTTTGTACTCATACCTTTCTCCTCCTATCTTGATAATATGCACATATTTTTTATATTTACAAATTAATATATATTTCTCCTAATTTTGCACTTATATTATAAACCTCTTGTAATTTCTAAAATGCGCATTCCCTTTCGTTTACTATAACAGAGACTTTTTTATAAACATCATAGAAATTATCTTTCATTTCCAAATGTAGTAGAAACGTTTATCACCACCTTTTTTCTTAATTTCTATGAAAACATTTCACCTTCCCGATTTTATGTGCTTTTATTTTATGTCATTACTAGACACATGTCAATTGATTCTATCATGCAAAATTTTAACATTATAATAATTTAGCTATCACTTATCTTTTTCCTTAAAATATAAATATCATATTTTTTCACTTCTACAAACATTTTTATAAAAAAAGACCTTCCGAATCCTTATTGTTCGAAAAGCCTTTCTTATACTTTCCTATTATTTGAAGTATCCTATTATTTCCAAAAGTCTTTTTTATACCTTCTGGAGCATCTTCTTATAATAACTTAAGCACACATGATTATTTACCATTTCATAAATTCTAACAGGTACTAAAATTCACTACTTTTAATCTTTTAGTTATAAGTAAATTAACAAGATACCCTCAGGGATTTTTCTATTTTATTACTACTATACACAGTCCTATTCCCTTTCAAGGAGTAATCTTATCAGCTATTAAATGAAATAAAATACTCCTCAAAGATATCCTTTGGAACATAAGAGCGCATATCTGATATCTCCAAATAGCTTTCATTTATATTTATTTCTGATGTTTCTTCTAAAAATAGATATTCCTTTAAGAGTTGCATTAATTTGCATCCATCTATCAGTTCCATACCAACCTCTCTTGCATAAGAAACGGCATAAGAAGAAAAACTACTAGTAGTTATAAATATCATTTTATCTGCTAAAGCAATATTATTTGCTCCTACCAGTTTTTGAAGGGCAGGTCTTCCAATTTTATTTTTCAGGGAATAACATTTACATTCCACAATTGTTTTTTCATTATTTCGCAGTAGAACAATATCATATCCTCCATCATTAGATGGTGGTGTCACTCTTGTATGATATCCCATTTTATCAAATAATACTGCACAGAATTTTTCAAAATCTGTTGGTTTTTCTTCATAATTATCTATCATTTTTTGTATATCCATATTTTTATGAAAAACAGAATTTTTCTTTTTTAATTCTATATATTTTCTCTTTTCTTCTTCACATAAATCAATTTCAACTCCTTGTAAACGCAATTGTTTTACCACATATAACAAATCATATGGATTTAAAGAATCTACTAAAAAATTATTGATATGCAAAGTACTATGATTCCAAATAATTTTATTATCTTTTTTTCTTAAATCAGCAGTTCCATCTTTTTTACTATAAAACCAATAGGGAAACTTTAAGATAAAATAGTTATTTCCCTTTTTTCTTTTTCGTTTTACTTTAACACTTTTGGGCAGTTTTTTTATTTTATACCTTTTTGAAAAATTTCTTCTAGCATACCTCTTTACAATTCTTACACTTAAATACTGAACAAGATATAAAACGAGAACAAATGCTATAATTAAAAATAAACTATACAACGCTTTCCAACAATTAAGTAATAATACCATATGCAACACTCCATTTTTTCTAAAGATGTCTTCTTTCCATTCTATGTATATTTCCTGCATATCATGTCCTATTTATTACTTGTCAGATTATAGTATATTTTGTCAATTTGTCTAGCAATTCTAATTACTTTCTGATGTGATTTTTGTAGCTTTCCTGTTTTATAATAGTATTTTACAGACAATTAACAGTATTAGAATTTCTACTTCTACCTTTGAAATCTGCCTTAATATACTCCTATCTTTTAGAACTTTGGATAAGAAATTGTAAAATTTATATGATAATAGATATAGATATGGAAACACAAAAAAGAAAATCTAAAGTTAATTCTTTAATATAATTTATAGATGAAATTTATAAAGGTTAATCTAATAATTTCTAGAATTTCTGTAAGATTTAAGATATTTATTATTTAAGATTTAGGGTTGCATCAAATGTCTAATATGGACATACAATTATGTTATGGTTCTCACTTATTTTTTTAAATAAATTTTACCATTAAAAACTGTATATGATATATTTATTGTAAAAAATAAAAAAAGCCCTGATATTCAAGGCTCTCTAAAGCTGCTGACGGGAATCGGACCCGTGACCTCCGCACTACCAATGCGACGCTCTACCGACTGAGCCACAGCAGCAACTATTTTTAATTGCCCTTCTATAAATTTTCTTAGATAAAAGATAGAAAATTTATTTCATTGACTTGTCTAATATACTATAAAAAATAAAAATTGTCAATATTATTTTACAAATTTTCCTCTAATACGTTGTAGTGCATTATCAATAGATTTTGGTTCTCTTTGCAAAATTTCGGCAATTTTTCTATAATTAAGTCCTTGTAAATATAATTTTAATACCTGCTGTTCTAATGCACTTAGTTTTTTTCTCATTTGTTCCTGAATAGAACGTGCATTTTCCCAATCAATCAAAAGTTGCTCTGGATTAACAGTTTCAAAAGTTCCCAACAAATCTAAAAAAGTATCTGTATCTTCTTCTCCTAATTGAGCATTCAGAGAAATATAAGTATTCAATGGTTGATGTTTTTTTCTCTGAGAGGCTTCCACAGCATGATAAATTTGCCTTGTAATACAAATATCAGCAAAATGATAAAAAGAAGTTTCCCTCTCTTTTTGATAATCTCTAATTGCTTTAAATAACCCAATCATTCCTTCCTGAATTAAATCATCTGTATCTCCTCCAATTAAAAACATAGCATTTGCGCGTTTTCGCACTAGATATTTATATTTTTCTAAAATATAATCTATAATATCTGGTTGGCCATTTCTTAATTCTTCAATTAACATTTCATCTGTTTGATTTTGATATTCTGACACTCTCTGCACTTATTTTTCCCCTAATTTTTTGTAATGTGCGTATGATATTGCAGTAAATTCCCATTTTCTCTTTATTGTACTATTTTTTGCGCATTTAAGGATACTCAAAGAGGTTTTCACAAAAGAATTTTCCACGCATTTACAGTATTTTTAATGATTTGACTTGTTTTGTTCTATGATATGGAAACATTATTTAACCATACATATATTTTTATTTTTTAATCTGTGACCGACAATAAAATTTTTATAATTTTCTTTGACGCACAATTTCATATGCCAGTATTCCTGCTGCTACAGAAGCGTTTAGAGAATCAATATCTCCTGCCATAGGGATAGATGCTATAAAATCGCAATTTTCTTTTACTAGTTTACTTACTCCCTCTCCTTCACTTCCAATCACTAAACCTATAGGTCCCTTCAAATCCAATTCATACATCGTTGTACCTTCCATATCAGCACACACAAACCATAACCCTTTTTCTTTTAATTCTTTTATGGTATTAGAGAGATTTGTCACTTTCGCTACTGGAGTATAATTAATGGCTCCTGCTGAAGCCTTTGCTACAGTAGCAGTTAGTCCCACCGCGCGACGCTTTGGAATAATTACTCCATGAGCTCCTGCTAAATTGGCAGTTCGAATAATAGCTCCCAAATTATGAGGATCTTCTATATTATCTAAAAGTAATAAAAAAGGAGGCTCCCCTTTTTCTTCTGCTACTTTTAATAAATCTTCTACCTCTGCATATTCATATGCTGCTGCAAAAGCAATCACGCCTTGATGCTTTTTTGTTTCTGAAATTTGATCAAGTCTGTCTTTTGTGACAAAATTTATAAGGGTGTTTTGTTTTTTTGCCTCTCTGAGAATCGATTTTATGGGTCCATCTTGGCAACCATCCAATACAAATAATTTATCTATGGTTTTTCCAGAACGAAAAGCCTCCAAAACTGCATTCCTTCCCTCAATTGTCAATTCCTCGTATCTCATTTTCTTTTCCTTCCCATCCATTAATTGTGTATTCCATTTTATTTTTATCTAGTCCTTTTAAAATTAACTCCATCATACGTTCCATTCTATTTTCTAGATATAAAAAACCAATTAATGCTTCAAATCCTGTTGCTCTTCGGTAATCTGACATAGTTGCATTTTTGGCCATTGTAGGAGACTTTGCATTTCTCCCTCGCTTATAGATAGATAATTCTTCTTCTGTAAGATTAGGAATTAACACTTTTATTATTTCTGACTGAGTATGTGCTTTTACTAAATGGCTTGCTCTTCTATGCAAATCATTTACATGTGCATTTCCTTTTCCAACTAGCATAGAACGAATAATTAAATCATAAATTCCATCACCAATATAAGCTAATACCAATGGAGAATAACTTCTGATATCTTTTTGTTTTATATCAAATTTTTTCAATATATATTCATTTATGCCTTCTTCCATTTTACTCCTTCTCTAGTATCTTCTAAAATAATTCCTTTTTTTAATAAAATATCGCGAATTTCATCTGCTCTAGCAAAATTTTTCTCTTTTCTAGCTGCTTGACGTTCTGTAATTAAAGTTTCTATTTCTTCTTCTAAAATTTCTTCTTTTTCCTCTAGAATAATACCTAAAATATCACAAAGCAAACACATTCTTTGATATAATTTATCTAAAAACTCTTTAGAAGAAGCCTCATTTACTTTTGTATTAATATATTTTACTAATTCAAAAACGACGGAAATAGCATCTGCTGTATTAAAATCATCGTCCATAGAAGATTCAAATTTTGTTACAAATACATCGCTTTCTTTCCAAAACTCTGCTTCTTGTTCTGCCATCTGTACTACCTTAGCATTTTGAGATAAATAGTTTAAATTCTTAGCACTATTTCTAATTCTATCTAGACCATTTTTAGCTGCTTCCATTAAATCTGCACTAAAATTCAATGGACTTCTGTAATGAGCACTTAACATAAAGAAACGAAGTACTTGTAAATCATACTTTTCTTGGATTTCCCTTACCGTGAAAAAATTTCCCAAGGATTTTGACATTTTTTTATTGTCAATATTTAAAAATCCATTATGCAACCAATACTTAGCAAAAATTTTTCCATTACAAGCTTCACTTTGAGCAATTTCATTTTCATGATGTGGAAAAATCAAATCTTCCCCACCAGCATGAATATCTATTTCTTCTCCTAGATATTTTTTAGACATAACAGAGCATTCAATATGCCACCCAGGTCTTCCTTGACACCAAGGTGACTCCCAATAAGGTTCTCCTTCTTTTTTCGGCTTCCACAATACAAAGTCTAAAGCATCTTCTTTATCTTCTCTGGTTACTTTTATATCTCTATGCCCTGCTTGTAATTCATCTAAATTCTTATGAGATAATTTTCCATAGTCTTTAAATTTTCTTGTTCTAAAATAAACGGTTCCATCTGCAGTGGAATAAGCATAACCTTTTTCTATCAAAGTAGAAATCATTTCTAACATTCCATCAATCTCTTCTGTTGCCAATGGATGTACAGTAGCTGTCTTTACATTCATATTTTCCATATCTTTCTTGCATTCTTCAATATAACGCTTTGAAATCTCTTGGGCAGACACCCCTTCTTCTACTGCCTTTTTAATAATTTTATCATCTACATCTGTAAAATTAGATACAAAATTTACTTCATAGCCTTTATATTCCATATAACGCCTTACAGTATCAAATACAATCATAGGTCTTGCATTTCCAATATGAATTAAATTATATACAGTAGGTCCACAGACATACATTTTTACCTTGCCCTCTTCTAAAGGAGTAAATGTTTCTTTCTTTTTACTTAGTGTATTGTAAACTTTCATAAGTTCCTCCTAAATTTTTGATTTTTATGATCTATTCTGTAATTCTCTAATTTTTTCTACATTTGATAATTATAATTATTTGCGAACATAGCTTATCATCTATTCTGTAATTCCCGAATCTCTTTTTCTAAATCAATGAGTTTATTGCAAAGTGCAGAATTTTCATGTTGTAGTACTGTGATATCTTCCATAATTGGGTCAGGTAGATGCACTTGATCCATATCGCTTCTTGGAAACTTAATATTATCACGCTTTACAATTCTTCCTGGTACGCCTACTACGGTACAATTTGGTGGAACCTCTTCTAATACTACACTCCCTGCACCAATTTTACTATTTTCTCCAATCGTAAAAGAACCAATAATTTTTGCTCCTGCACTTACCATAACATTATCACATAAAGTAGGATGTCGCTTCCCTGTCTCTTTTCCTGTACCTCCCAAAGTCACTCCTTGATAAAGTGTCACATTATCCCCAATAATTGTTGTCTCTCCAATAATCACACCACTTCCATGATCAATAAAAAAACCTTTTCCTATTACAGCTCCTGGATGAATCTCTATTCCTGTTTTTCTAGCCGCCTTTTGAGAAATTCTCCTTGCACGAAAATAATGTCCTTTTAGATACTGCTTATGTGCCTTCCGATAACTCATCATAACACGGAAACTGGGATACAGCAGCACTTCTAGCGGAGATTTGATCGATGGGTCTCGCTCTTGTATCACTTCAAATTCTTCTTTTACATGCCTCAAAAATCCCATGATTTGTACACGTTCCTTTCAATTTGCACAAGTATGCACCATATTTTATCATGTTAGTTTATGCAGAAAATGCTCATTTGTCAATATTATAAGTAAACAATTTTCTTTGTTTTTGCCCCTGAACTTTTCTTTTTCCCAGAAATTGTTTTTACCATATAATAATAAGTTTTTCCTTTTTTTACCTTGGAATCTGTATAAGTTACTTTATTTTTATTTGTTATTTTTTTTATAGATTGATATTTTCCTTTTCCCACTTTGCGATATATCATATATCCAGAAGCTCCGCCTATTTTATGCCAAGTTATTAGAATACCCTTTTTTGTATTTTTAACACTTACAGGAGAAGGCGCAGCAATTCCTAAACTTACAAAATTATATCCATATTTCTTTGCAAATCTACTTGCCGCTGTACTAGAATACCCTTTTATGGTAACAGTCGCAGAAGTATCAAAGGCACTTTTTTCTATCTTTTTTACATTTTGTCCGATATGTACTGTTTTTAAATTTTCACACCGAGACATTGCCATTCCAAAAATACTTGTGACATAATCTGGTACTACAACCTTTTTGATATTTTCACGCTGTAAAATATGTTTGCCAACTCCTACTAATTTTACCCCACTGGTGTCTTCTATTAAAAGAATTGTATTCCCTTCTCCAAAGCATATCATATCAATATATCCATGCTCCTCATCATTATAATCAAAGTCAAAGGTGTCCCAAGTCGAATCCAACATCTTCCATTTGCCATCTAACAGAGCAATATTCCACATATGTGCACTTTGATTTGCTGATACAATTCCATTCGGTAAACCTGCCATATATAACATTAATCCTGTTAAATATGCATATCCCTGACAATGGGATTCCCTAGTTTCATATACTTGATATATTTGTTCAATTTGATCACCGATTCCTATAAATCCACCATAAGAAATATTTTCGCTCACCCACCGTTGAATTGCAATTGCCTTTTCTCTGTCTGTAGTACAATTTTTAGTTAATCTTTTTGTTAGTTTTAATATCTTCTGATAATATTTATTATTTTTATCTTTTTCCACAAACTTTCCAGGCTGATAACCAGTAGTCTCTCCCGTATCCCAAGATTGCATAGATGTATTACATTGTACTGGAAAATCAGCTTTCAATTTCTTAGGTAAATTTTTTACCAAAGTATCATTCTTCATAGATGTTACATGGCAAGAAATCAAAGTCTTATATCCATGATAGGTAATTTCTGCATATACTAAAGTAGAACCATGTTTTTTAGAAGCTGATACTTTTCCTTTTGAACTGATATTAGCAATTCCTTTATCTTGACTGTACCATTTTGTAACTTTTCCAGCCGAAGCAGTAAGTTGAAAGGTTTTTGTTTTTTTATCTAACCGAATATTAGTTTCATTTAACTTTACCTTTTTTCCACCTGTAGTCAAGATAGATGGTTTTCTATCTCCTGAATCTACTTTTACTTCATTTTCTACATAATCAAATAATACCTTAAAATTTTTATAGTACTCTTTTTTACAATATATTCTAATTCCACTTGCTAATCCTTTTCCATTTAAGCCAGATGGAAGATTACCAAGAAAATGTATTTCTTTTAATTCATAACAATTATCAAAACAAGAATGTTTCATTTGCCATACTTTAGCAGGAATTGTAATTGTAGAAATCTTAGAACCATAAAATGCATCTGTCCCAATTCTTTCTATAGTAGATGGCAGAGTAACACTCTTAAGATTTGTACAATCAGAAAATGCAAAATCTCCTACTGTGGTAATTCCCTTTTTTATAATTACTTTTTTTATTTTAGAAAGATATTTCTCCCAAGGTTGTTTGTCATTTTTTTCTCCAGTATAAAAAGATTTCATAGCTCCTTTTCCAGAAATGGTAAGTGTTCCACTAGAACGTAATTTCCATTTTGCATTCTCTCCACAGGTTCCACTCGCCACCTCAGATATTTTTGCTTTTTCTGAAGATTCTGTTTCTTCTAATGTTTTTACCTTTTCTAAAGATTCTGTTTCTTCTAATGTTTTTACCTTTTCTAAAGATTCTGTTTCTTCTAATGTTTTTACCTTTTCTGAAGATTCTACTTCTCTTAATATTTTTACCTTTTCTGAAATTTCTTCTACTTCTTCTGGTTTTTTTAAAAATTCTGCTTCTTCTGATAGTTCTAATGTTTCTACTTTTTTTGAGATTTGTGACACTTCTGGTGCCTCTAAAAGATCTAATTGTTTTGATGCTTTTACCGTTAGAGAATTTATTGGTAGTTCCATAGTTGTAAATAAAATTACAGCAGCAAGTATCCCTGCAAAAACACGTCTATATCTTTGTTTTCTTTTTATTCCTTGCATCATACATTCTCCTTTCATACCCATTCCTTCAAATAAACAATCGTATCTTTTAAAAGTAGCTGTGTCAACTCTGAAATATCTAATTTCTGTTCTACCTTATTTTCTGAAATTTTTTCTATTTTGCTTTTATTAGTGCCAATTTCAATTCGATAACAGCCTTGCTGACTAGTTATCATAGAATCTTCCACCTTGACATTGTAGCAATGGGTATACTCACTTCTCAACAAGGAAACAAAAACAAAAAGATTTGTAACACGTATCATCATCGGAGATGAATCAAAATTTATTTTATAATCTGGCAAAGCCCTTTGACAAAGAATTTCTGCTTCTTCTTGCCAAACATCATCTTTCAACAATAGTTCTTTCACTTCTACTTGACAATTCTGAAAAGAAACACCATATACAAGCATTCCCTGCAATTGTTCTTGAAATTTTAAAAGCAATATGCCACCGTTTTCTGTAGCTGTTTCTGCAAATAAACGCTGATAATAATACATATCTCTCTTTACAAAAATATGATATTTTTTCTCTAAAACTAAATTAGAAAAAGTTATCATTTGAGGAATATCTTGTGGCTTTGCTTTTTGCCATCTTAATCCTTCTTGCAAATTTTTTTCTACTAAATAAGAGTTTGTCGCTATAGCTGCTTTTATTGTTTGATTCTGTTCTTTTTCTATATCTCTCAAATATGGACTTTGTTCTTGATTGGGAAAAAATATAAATCCTTGCCCCTTATAATAATTAGGATTTGCTGGTAATAAAAACGTAAAGGGTATCTGTTTGGCTTCCATATCTCTAAGAGCATATGTCATAACTTGTCCCATTTTTCCCTGTTTGCGGTAATTGGGATGCGTTGCCACTGCTACAATATAAGGAATTTTTTGTAAATTGCCATTAATCCAAAGAATATATGGATTAAAATGAATCATAACCTGAAAAAAACTAGGTTTTTTCAAGCATGCTTCTTCCATTACAAGAATGTTATTATCTTCTATTTTCCATTTGTAATAGTAATCTACAAATTTTTTGGAATCTTCTGAAAAAACAGCTTCATACATAGTTCTAGTAAGCTGTTTTTCCTTTTGATTCAAATAATATATTCTGTTCTCTTCCATTTTTCTGCTATTTTTTCCTTTTTATAAAAATCGCTTATATAATTTTTATTTTACACATCCTTTACAATTACTACACTTTCTTTCACTGTCAAAGGCTATTGTGCTTCCCTCATAGAGACCTGTGATAGAACAAATTGCTTGAGCAGAAATTCCCTCCTGACGTCCAGTAAAACCTAGTCCTTCTTCTGTGGTTGCCTTAATATTTACTTGATTTTTGGAAATTTTTAACACTTGTGCCACGTACTCTTCCATCTGCTCTATATAAGGACGAAGTTTTGGCTTCTGAGCAATTATAGTTGCATCAATATTTTCCACAACATATCCTTTTTGAGTTAGCAGCTTCTCTACTTGCGCAAGTAGTTTCATACTAGAAATTCCACGATACTGTTCCTCTGTATCTGGAAAATGTTTTCCAATATCCCCAAGAGCTGCTGCTCCAAGCAATGCGTCCATAATTGCATGAACTAAAACATCTGCATCAGAATGTCCTTCTAGCCCCAAAGTATAAGGAATTTCCACACCGCCCAATATTAACTTTCTTCCTTCTTTTAATCTATGCACATCATAACCAATTCCAACTCTCATCTATATTCCTCTATTTTCTCTAGTTTCCTTCATATGTAATAATACTTTCCACATTATAACCAGAAAGCTTGTCCCGTCCATTTAGTCCAGCAAGTTCCATAACAAAACAGATTTTAACTACCTGCCCTCCTAGTTGTTCAATTAAATTAATAATTGCTTCTATAGTTCCTCCCGTTGCAATCAAATCATCAATAATAACCACTTTTTGTCCTGGACGAATAGCATCCTTGTGTATCTCAATCACTGCACTACCATATTCTAAATCATATTCTGCTGAAATTGTTTCACAGGGCAATTTTCCTTTTTTTCTAACTGGCACAAAACTCTTATGTGCTTCATAAGCCACAGGCACACCAAAAATAAATCCTCTCGATTCTGGTCCTACTACCACATCATATTCTACATCCTTTAAGGTATCCAAAAGTTTATCAATCGCAAGATGCAGACCATCTGCATCTTGTAAAATACTTGTTACATCGCGGAAAATAATCCCTGGTTCTGGAAAATCTGGAATACTTCTTACATAATCTTCTAATTGTTTCATTTTGATTTCCTCCATTCTTGCTATTTCCTAGCAAACTGTTATGGTTTCTCTTACGCATTTTAAGGCTGCTTCCACCGTATCATCCATATCATAATATTTATATTGACCAAGTCTTCCTCCAAAAATCACATTTCCTTCCTTTTGAGCAAGTGCTAAATATTTTTCATATAATATGGCATTCTTTTCATCATTCATAGGATAATATGGTTCATCTCCTTTTTTCCAAACCTGAGGATATTCTTTTGTAATTACTGTTTTAGGCTGTATCCCATATTCAAAATGTTTGTGTTCAATAATTCTAGTATATGGTACTTCATACTCTGTATAATTTACAACAGCATTTCCCTGATAATTCTCTTTCTCTAATATCTCTGTTTCAAATCTAAGAGAGCGATACTCTAATTCTCCCAAACAATAATTAAAATATTCATCAATCATTCCTGTATATACAATGGTTTCTGCTAATGCCTGATAATTTTCCCTATTTTCAAGAAAATTCTCGTTTAACCGAACTTCTGTGCCTTCTAACATCTTTTCTATCATTTTTGTATAGCCACCAATAGGAATTCCCTGATAATTGTCATTAAAATAATTATTATCATAGGTAAAACGTACTGGAAGACGTTTAATAATAAATGCAGGCAATTCTGTCGCACGTTTTCCCCATTGTTTCTCTGTATAACCTTTGACTAATTTTGTATACACATCAAATCCAACCAGATTAATTGCTTGTTCTTCTAAATTTTTTGGATGTTCCACAGCATATTCACGTTTCTGTTCTTCAATTTTTTCCTTAGCTTCTTGTGGTGTCACTACTCCCCATAATTTATGAAAAGTGTTCATATTAAAGGGCATATTGTATATTTCTCCCTGATAGTTAGCTATGGGCGCATTTGTATACCGATTAAATTCTGCAAAAGAATTTACATATTCCCATACTTCTCTATTAGAAGTATGAAAAATATGTGCACCATATTCATGCACCTGTATTCCTTCTATTTCTTTTGTATAAATATTTCCAGCAATATGATTTCTTTTATCTATTACAAGACATTTCTTCCCCATTTTTCTTGCTTCTTGTGCAAACACTGCTCCAAATAATCCGGCTCCAACAATTAAATAATCATATTTTTTCATAAAAATCCCTTATATCCTTTCTAAAGCCACCCATACACAAGGTGCACAGATGGCTACTTTTATTCATGAAAATAGAAAGTGCACAGAGCATACTTTCTATTGTTTACACAAAGGTAAAGTGAGAATTATTGTTGAGCTTGCTCGTAAGAAATATGAGCAAGCCCGCAAACCCGAGTATTCTTATGGAATACAACACTCATGGTTAAGGTCAACAATTTCTATACCTTTTATAGTATATTATAACCACTTTTTTTATACAAGAGATTTTCAGAAAATTTTCATTTGTATTATTGGTTTATTTTTTCTCTTAATGCAATTCCTCCTACTATAAGTATTAATGCAGCTATTGACATAGGAACTACAAAATCATAACTTCCTTTCATCATTTGAAACAGTGCAAAATGACCCAAATATTTTGATACTCCTATATTTGAAATAAAATAAATCACTGATATCATATATCCTAAAACTACTTGGTTAGTAATTCCACTTACAAAAAATCCAATACTCCCTAAGAAAAATATTTCGCTGAAAGAACCAAGCCATAGTTTTTCAAAACTAAATTGACTATTTCCCTGTTTCATCACTTGAATAAATATAGTTATAACAATGGCTAATAGCACAATTGCTTGTAAAATACGTATGAGATACAATTTCCACAAATCCATCCCTTTTGATTTTTCCAAAAGCCATATTTCTTTATTCTGTTCTGGCATAAACAAAGGAGTAAACAGAAAAATCCCTGTAAAGGCTACATACATTTCCATAACTTTTGCAGCTTGAGAAGCGTCTAGATTTCGGAAACTTGCAAAAAATCCTGAGATACAACAAAACAAAAATGTAAGTAACAAATGTGGTATATAATGTCTGCGAATAAAACTACTTCCTATGTTTAAATATCTTCCCATAAATAGTTTCTCCTTCCTTACGCTTCTTCTCATAAATTACAATAGCAAGTAAAAAAACTACTAAGGATAATGCAAAATAAAATCCTCTGTTTATAAAAAATTCTTGTTTTTGCTTCCAAAACTCATTGGTATCACCTAAGGCATTCCAACGAGCAATTAATCCAAAACCAAAGTTTCCTTTTAAAGACATAGAACCAAATAAACTGATAATAGCCCAAAATACTTGGATAAAAATAGCAAGCACATTCTCTGTAAGTTCTGTAATAAAAAAGGATACTGCAAGCACAATCATAATTTCTGGTAACAACCAAATACAAGTATATTTTAAAAATGCTAATATATCTGGTGAGACACCTATCGTTTTTGCATGATACTGATAGGGCAACTGCATAACAAATGCGGTTATTACTACAGGAAGAAATGCCATACATACATTTGCAAGATATCTGCTTCCTAAAATCTGGAAGGCAGAAGCCCTATGAGCATACACTACTTGACTTACTTGTGCACGTTTATCTCTTAGGCATCGTGTTACTCCTAAAAAAATAGGAAGAATAGAAAGAATAATTCCCGCATAATCACAAAATAATCTAGCTGTTGTTCCTGTAATTCTATCTTTCTTACATACAGCTTCAAACTCTTCCACAGCTTGTTCATAGGTCATAGGTACTCCTACACCTAAATTCAATTTTTCTTTGTTATAAGAACTTCCAGCACCGATAATCTTACAAACCTGTTCCATATTGTTACAAAATTCTTTATAACTTAGAGATTCTTTTGGAAAAATAGAAAATTCTACCTGTGCTTGTATAGCTCCTTCCATCGTGGACTGATTATATTTTTGAAAATGATTTTCTATATCTTCTATTATTTTTTCCCAAGATTTCCCAGTACATACTTCAACAATCGATTTTATTTTGTCTAATTCTGTGTTATTTAAAGTTACTCTTTTAATAAATCCCATAGGATAAGTCGCATAAGAGTTATGATTGGTTTCAAGTACTAATTCTCCCAAATATTTTTCCATAATTGCAGATTCATCTTTGCTATTTATGGTACCATAACTTTCTTGTCCTGGTTCAGGTTTTTCCATTCTTTCTGTGAGTTCACTTCCTAACTGACTAGAAAGGAACATTACAAATACTACCACATAAATGTAATATACAATACTTCTTACAATCTGTTTCGATTCTTTCAAAAAAAGTGTTTGAAACATAACTTCCACCTCCTTATTGTCTGTTTGGATTAGCAGAAGCATGATTCATTAAATACATATAAGCATCTTCTACATCAGGATTTGCAGGTTTTGCATCTTGGATAGGAAGTTCTTCCGCAATGATTTTTATATTTGCTGTGCTACCATTGGTAAGAATCCCAGTTACCAAAAACTTTTCTTGTATGTTTGGAAGTTCCAAAGTAGATACTTCTATGGTATACACTTTTCCTTTTACAGCTTCTAATAATTGTGAAACCTTTCCCCGAAAAAGAATTTCTCCCTGATTTAATACTGCAATATTTTCACAAGTAGCTTCAATATCTCCTACAATATGAGTAGATAAGATTACAATTCTATCTTTTGCAATCTCACAGAGCAAATTTCGAAATCTTACACGTTCCTCTGGGTCTAAACCTGCAGTAGGTTCATCCACAACAATAATTTTGGGGTTATGAATAATTGCCTGGGCAATTCCAAGTCTGCGTCTCATGCCGCCAGACATTGCCTTTACTTTTGTTTTATGTTGTTCTCCTAAATTTACTTTTTCTAACATTTCTGGTACTTTTATTACACGTTCTTTTTTATTCATACCAGATAACACTGCAAGATAATCCAAAGCTTCATAAGCTCCCATATTTCCATACATAGAAAAATCTTGAGGGAGATAACCAATAATTTGTCTTACTTTTTTACATTGTTCTACAGGGATTCCACATAATTTTACCTCCCCACTACTTTTCTTACTTAAGGTAGTAATTACTTTCATCAATGTAGTTTTTCCTGCACCATTGGGTCCTAACAAGCCAAACATTCCCTGATTTACCTCTAAATTCACATGTTTTAATGCCTGCTTTTTTCCAAAATTCTTAGATAAATCCTTAATTTCTATCTTGGTATCCATTTTCTTTTTCCTATCCTTTCATTTTTATTTAGTATGAATTTAGTATAAAAGGAATTTATCTATGAATTTCCTATTTTCTTTTTATCCTTCCCACAATCCTACTACAAAAGTAGCTGCAGTAATTGCTCCTTGTTCTATGCTATTTTGTAGTGTAAGAGTTCCACCATGATTTTCACACAACATCTTACATATAGACAAGCCAATTCCAAAATGTTCTCTACTATTTTCTTCTTCTGTAAAATAAACCTCCATTCCACCACGTAATGCCTTTTCAGAAAAACCATCTCCATCATCTTTCACAAATATAGTAAAATCCTTCCCATTCAACATTACCTTTACTAAAATATAGTTTTTGGCATAACGCAATGCATTGCTTAACAAATTTTCAAATACTTCTAATAATAAATTGATATCCAAAAATACTTTTTGTTCTAACAAATCTATATGCAAGTTTATTTTTTTCTTGGTATTTTGTTCCATTCCTTGTATTACTATTTCTAATTTTCCAATCACTTCTGAAACATAACACCAAGTTCCAATAAGTTCCCATTTTTCAATATTTTGTATGGTAGTCATTGTTTTGGCAAACTGTAACAGACGTTCTTCTTGTTCATGTATTGTATTTAATTTTTCTAACAACATCTCCTTTGTTACTTTGTCTTGGGGAACATACTTCTGCAAAAATTCTGTATAACCCCGAATCACCGTTAATGGAGTGCGAATATCATGGGCAAAGGCTGCATTGATTTTACGTTGTTCTTCTTGCTGCTTCCACTGATCTTTTTTATTTTTTAACAATGCTTTCCTCATCTCTTCTACTTTTTTACAAAGGATTCCTATCTCATCCTTACTTCTCCAATTAATCTCATGACTATAATCTCCCATATTAATATAATTCAAGGCTTGAGCTATCGCTAATATCGCTGGTTTTATTTTCTTTTCCAAAAAAAGTTTTCCTACCATACAAAAACAAATAATAGTATAAATATAAAGACAATAATAGTAAAAAAAGTTGATAATCTTCAATAACAACTTTTCTTCACTATTGATATCATACCAATTCCAGATACCAACAGAATGTAATATAACTGTACTATCTTTGTATCGTTTTGTTATAACCTCTATCCAAGCTAGACAAATATTTCTAGTAATCCAATACATAGTTCCCACACCAAGCATACCAATACAAAGATAACATACAAGTGCTTTTAACAAAGATTTTTCTTGAAGAAAAACTTGAATCTGCTCTATTTTCTCTTCTAACCAATCCACTTATATCCCACACCCCAAACTGTTTCAATATGTTTTGAATTCTTATCTATTTTCTGCCTAATTCTTCTTACATGTTCTGCAATAATAGAAGCATCAGCCTCCCCATCAAATCCCCTCACTCTTTCATAAATCTGTTCTTTTTCAAAAACTTGCCCACTATGAGTAATCAATAATTCCACAATGGAAAATTCCGTTTTAGTAAGCTCTATATCTTCTCCTTCTAATAAAACTTGATGTCCTGAAAAATCTACTGTAAGATCTCCATTGATATATACATTTCTATTATGTTTTTTACGTTCCTCTCGACGTAAATGAGCTTCCACTCTTGCTAACATCTCCTCTATGCTAAAAGGCTTAATAATATAGTCATCTCCTCCTGCCTTAAACCCATTTACTCTGTCTTGTTCCTCTGTACGTGCCGTTAAAAATAAAATAGGACAATCCACATAATCTCGTATTTTTTCACAAACCATATATCCATCCATATCTGGCATATTTACATCTAAGATAATTAAATCTGGTTGATATTTCAAGCCCTCCATTGCTTCCATTCCATTTTTTGCAGTATATACTAAATATCCTTCCATTTCTAGATACTCTTTCAGCAACTGACGAATATCTTGTTCATCATCTACAACTAACATTTTTTTCATAATAATATTTCTCAACTTTCCTAATTGGTCTACTTGCTTATACACATCAAGTTTTCTAATTATTAGATACAACAACTGCTTGCAGTTGTAAATATCTAATAATTGAAAACGCTTTCATAGTAAATATAATAGAACTCACTTCAATTATGCATGTTCCATAACTTAAAGTGAGTTCTAGTTTAAATAATAACTGTTCGACCTTTGTAAAAATATCTTTTTTACTCTTCCATGTTATATAAGTATTATTATATACTTCTAGACTATTTTCTTATAATTCTTTTGGCACTTTATCTTATTATTTATAATTGACAATTTTACCAAAATCAGCTTTCAGAGATGCTCCGCCAACTAATCCACCATCAATATCTGGTTTTGCAAATAATTCTGCTGCATTTCCTGCATTCACAGAACCACCATACTGGATACGGATGGACTCTGCTGTTGCCTCATCATATACTTCTTTGATACATGCACGAATTGCTGCGCATACCTCTTCTGCTTGGTCAGAAGTAGCTGTCTCGCCTGTTCCGATTGCCCAGATTGGCTCATAGGCAATTACTGCTGTTTTTGCTTGATCTGCTGTTACATTCTGGAATGCAATTTTAATCTGCATACGAATCCAATCAATGTAAATTCCCTGTTTTCTCTGTGTTAAGGATTCTCCACAACAAATAATGGGTGTAATGCCATGTTCAAAAGCTTTTAACACTTTTTTATTTACAGTTTCATCTGTCTCAGCAAAATATTCTCTTCTCTCAGAATGTCCCAATACTACATATTTTACACCAGCATCTGTCAACATATTTGGAGCTATTTCACCTGTATATGCACCACTTTCTTCAAAATACATATTTTCAGCACCAATATTGATATTAGAACCCTTTGCAGCTTCCATTGCAGGAATAATGTCAATAGCAGGTACACAGAACACAACGTCTACTTCCTCATTTGCCACTAATGGTTTTAATTCATTTACCAAAGCAACTGCTTCACTTGGAGTTTTATTCATTTTCCAGTTTCCTGCAATAATTTTCTTTCTTGCCATAATTTTATCCTCTTCTTCTTGAAATTTTTACCTATTTATTTGTTGCTGCTGCTACACCAGGAAGTTCTTTTCCTTCCAAAAATTCTAAGGAAGCTCCTCCACCAGTAGAAATATGACTCATTTTATCTCCAAAGCCTAACTGATTAACTGCTGCTGCAGAATCACCACCACCAATAATTGTAGTTGCATCTGTTTCAGCTAATGCCTTTGCCACTGCAATGGTTCCTTCTGCAAGTGTTGGGTTTTCAAATACACCCATTGGTCCATTCCAAACAACTGTTTTTGCTGATTTCACTGCCTCAGCAAACATTTCTGCTGTCTTAGGACCAATATCACAACCTTCACGGTCAGCAGGCATATCTTTTGCATCATACATTACTACATCTACAGGTGCATCAATTGGATTAGGGAACTCTTCGATGGTTGCAGAATCCACTGGCAATAATAATTTTTTACCAAGTTTTTCTGCTTTTTCAATCATTTCCTTGCAATATTCTACCTTGCTATCATCTACCAAAGATTTACCAATTTCATATCCTTGCGCTTTTAAGAAGGTATATGCCATACCGCCACCAATAATTAAGGTGTCACATTTTTCAAGTAAATTAGAAATAACATTTAATTTATCAGCAACTTTTGCTCCACCTAAGATAGCAACAAAAGGTCTTACTGGATTTTCTACTGCATTTCCAAGGAAATCTATTTCTTTCTGCATTAAATAACCAACTGCTGCTGTCTCTACCAATTCAGAAACTCCAACATTAGAACAATGTGCTCTATGAGCAGTTCCAAATGCATCGTTTACAAAAATATCACAAAGAGAAGCTAAATCTTTAGAAAATGCCTCTCCATTTTTTGTTTCTTCTGCTCTGTAACGAGTATTTTCTAATAAAATAACATCTCCATCATTCATTGCTTCTACTGCTGCTTTTGCATTAGGACCAACTACTTCTGGATCAGCAGCAAATTTTACTTCTTGTCCTAATAACTCAGAAAGTCTTTTTGCTACAGGTGCTAAGGATAACTCTGGTTTTGGCTCTCCCTTTGGTTTTCCAAGATGAGAACATAGAATTACTTTTCCACCGTCTGCAATTAATTTCTTAATTGTTGGAAGTGCTGCTACTAAACGATTTTCATCTGTAATTTTTCCCTCTTTCAAAGGAACATTAAAATCACATCTGCAAAGAACACGTTTGCCCTTTACATTGATATCATCTACAGAAACTTTATTTAAAGACATAATAATTACCTCCTGAAAATTATGATTTATATCAATATAAAGAAGTCCGGTCCTTAAAAGACCGGACCCCTCTCTGAGTCTTATCTGCACTCTAGCAGCCTATCACTTGAAAAGCAGTCTGCTGTGCAATTACATTTTTTCATAACTTTTGACTTGTCCACATAAAGTATCTAAGTCAAATATTCATTCCTAAGCTAATTCACTGAAATATTTAATAGTACGAACCATCTGGCTTGTATAGCTGTTCTCATTGTCATACCAAGAAACAACTTGTACTTCATATAAATCATCAGAAACTTTGGAAACCATAGTCTGTGTAGCATCAAATAAAGAACCAAATCTCATTCCTACGATATCGCTAGATACAATTTCATCTTCATTATATCCAAAAGATTCATTAGCTGCTGCTTTCATAGCTGCGTTAATTCCATCTTTTGTTACATCTGCACCCTTAACAACTGCTGTTAAGATAGTAGTAGATCCTGTTGGAGTAGGTACACGCTGTGCGGAACCAATTAATTTTCCATTTAATTCTGGGATAACAAGTCCAATTGCTTTTGCAGCACCTGTGCTATTAGGAACGATGTTTACTGCTGCTGCACGTGATCTTCTTAAATCACCTTTTCTCTGTGGTCCGTCTAAGGTCATCTGATCACCTGTGTAAGCATGAATAGTGCACATAATACCAGATTGAATTTCTGCATATTTGTTCAAAGCATCTGCCATTGGAGCTAAGCAGTTTGTTGTACAAGAAGCAGCAGAAATAATAGTATCTTCTGGCTTCAATGTCTCATGGTTTGTATTGTAAACGATAGTAGGAAGGTCATTTCCTGCTGGAGCAGAAATAACAACTTTACGAGCACCTGCATTGATATGAGCTTGTGCTTTTTCTTTAGATGTATAGAATCCAGAACACTCTAATACAACATCTACTGCTAAATCTTTCCAAGGACAGTTATTTGCATCTGGGAAAGCATAGATTTTGATTTCTTTTCCATCAACAGTAATAGAATCTTCTGAAGAATCAACTTTATCTGCCAATGCATATTTTCCCTGAGAAGAATCATATTTTAACAAGTGTGCTAACATTTTAGGACTTGTTAAATCATTGATTGCTACTACTTCATAACCTTCTGCACCAAACATCTGTCTAAAAGCCAAACGTCCGATACGTCCAAAACCATTAATTGCTACTCTTACTGACATGATAATTCCTCCTAATTTTGAATGAATTTATTTTTTCTTTGGATATATTACCCAATCTAGTTATATTTTAACTAATATCAGCAAAAAATTCAAGGGCTTTTTTTACTTTTTAAAACACTCCTGAATAACTATGTATTTCGGTACCATTCTGTATACACTCTATTTAAAGTAAAAGACATAATTGCAAGAATATTTGCTCGTATGGTACTCTCTGGCCAAGTAGCATAAATCTCACTAGAAGCCACATTTTTTATATAATCTTTATACCTTACATAATAATCTCCTGCTGTAGAATCTCCTGGTGTTCCATCGTGTACAATTACATATTCTGGAACTACCACCCGACTTAAAACAATTTCCCCACTCTCATCCACAGGTTTTATTTCTGCTTCTGCAATTTTAGGTGGAAAATTTCCAAAAAGAGTATTTGCTGGAATCACAATATTTTTCATTTCCTCTGATACTTCTAAAGGTTCCATACGAACATTTTGTAAAGACAACTCACCAGAAAAAACATCTACACCTTCAATACTAACTGGTCGATATCCCTCTGCTTCCACTTCTACTGTATATTCTGAATAAGGTTGTGTCAACTGTTCTGGCTCCATACTATATTCCAAAGGTGGGGCAGCTAGAGTTAGAATTTCTGACTGACCCTCTGCATTTGTAGAAAGCTGTTCTATCGTACTTTCTGGATCTCCTGTATAAGAAATGGTAACTTTGGCATCTTCTACTGGAGTTAGCCCTATGGTAGAAGTTACTTGTATCTTCATGGTTCCATTATCTACATGATTTACCTGAGCGGCACGTAATTGATGATTTTGCATAAATACCTCTAAAATACTACACTTATTCATATTCTATGCCAAAAGTTTAAAAATCGTACCTTTTTATACTAATATTTAAACTTTTAGCCAATTACTTTTTCTCTAAATCTATAAAGTCCCTCATCAGATAAGAAGATAAAAACTTATTTAGAAGAACATAAATGCCCTAGCTTTGAGCATAAGGAATGTCAATCACATAACTAATCGCATCTATACTACACAAGATAGCATTATTTTCTATTTCATCCTCTATAAGTGCTCTTTCCTTATCTATTTTATAAATCTTTGTGTCTTTACTAATATATTTCTCTTCCATTCTTAATTTCTTTACACACAAGACACCACTAATACAAATTGCCAATACAGCAATTGCAAATACAATCATATTTCCTGTTTTTTTTGTATGATTTACACATGCAAATTCGTCTTGTTTTCTTTTCATTTTTTTACCTCCTATGGTGGCTAACTACACTACCTGTTTGTTTTTAAGACTTTTTAAAGTTATTTAGGTAGTTTTCGAATGTAGTGTAACATGATTCTGTGAAAAAATCTTTAACACCATCCGATTTCTTTATTAAGATTCTTAATAAAATCTTAATAAAAAGTCAACACTCCCACTACAAGTAGTGGGAGGTTGACTTTCACACCATTCAAAAAATCTCTATACCAGTAGTCCATAAAGAAATAATAGTTCTTCTATTTCACTTCTCTTGTCCATCCATATTTATCTTCTTTATTTCCCCATTGAATTCCAGTTAGATAATCATACAATTTCTGTGTTAATTCTCCAATTTTAAAATCATTCACAATTACAGAATCGTCTTTATATATAAATTCCCCTACCGGAGAAATTACTGCTGCTGTTCCAGTACCAAAAGATTCTTCTAATGTACCATCATGTCCAGCTTTCATCAAATCATCTACAGACAAATGTGTTTCATTTACCTTGTAGCCCCAATCTTTTAAAATATGAATAATAGAATCTCTTGTTACACCTGGAAGCACAGTCCCCTCAATAGGAGCTGTATAGATTTCTCCATTAATTTTGAACATAATATTCATTGTTCCTACTTCTTCTACATATTTTCTATTTACACCATCTAACCAAAGAACTTGTGTACATCCTTTTTCTTCTGCTCTTACCTGTCCTAAAATAGAAGCTGCATAATTACCACCGCATTTTGTATTACCAGTTCCACCCTTAACTGCACGTACCAGTTCATCTTCTACCAAAATTTTTACTGGATTAATTCCCTCTGGATAATATGCCCCTACAGGACAACAGATTACCATAAATTTATAAGAAATTGCCATATGAACACCCAATGCGGCTTCTGTTGCAAACATAAATGGCCGAATATATAAAGAAGTACCTGGTTCAGAAGGAATCCAATCTCTTTCTACTTTTACTAATTCTTCAATTGCTTCTATAAACATATCCTCTGGAAATTCAGGCATACACAAACGTTCATTTGAAGTTATCATACGTTTTGCATTCATTTCAGGACGAAATAACAAAATTCTATCATCTGTGGTACGATATGCCTTCAAACCTTCAAAAGTCTCCTGAGCATAATGTAGAGTTACACAAGATGGATTAATAGACACTGGTCCATATGGTTCAATTCTTGCATCGTGCCAACCCTCTTCTTTATCCCAATCCATCACAAACATATAATCTGTCATATATTTTCCAAATCCCAAATTTTTTTGATCTGGTTTTTCCTTTAAAACTTCTCTTTCTACAAATTTAATCTCCATAACGACTCCTCCATCTTGTTTGTTTTCCCATTTTTCATTGGGATATTTGTCTTTTCTGATATATTTTTTTACAATTATTATACTTTTTTCTGTAACTGTCAAGATTATTCTTATGGCTTATATTTTTCATAATCTTAGTTTATATTAGTACACTTTATAATAACTTTTCTGCATATCCAATTTACTATAAAATGATGTATACTCAAAATGTCATTTAATATTTTAGTAAAGGAGCGTTATTATGCATCAATTTCAACCTTATCCCATGAATTTATTAGAATTTAATCCTTTTACCAAACTTGCAGATGAATGGATGCTAATTACAGCTGGTAATCAAGAAAAAGTAAATGGTATGACTGCAAGCTGGGGAGGCGTAGGAGTTCTATGGGGACAAAAAGTGGCTTTTATTTTTGTTCGCGAAAACAGATACACAAAAGAATTTATTGATAATGGAAATTATTTTTCTTGTAGCTTTTTTGATAAAAAGTATAAAAATGACTTGAAATATTTTGGCATTGTATCTGGTAGACAAGAAGATAAATTCAAAACCTCTGGTCTAAACATAAATTACAAAGATAATATCCCTTATGTAGATGAAGGAAATTTTATATTGCTTTGTAAGAAAATGGCAGCTGTACCAATTACAGAAGCACATTTTTTTAATCCAGAAATCAAAGAAAAATGGTATTCTGGCAAAGAGGAAAATAATATGCATACCATGTATGTTGGTGAAATTGTTGAAATTCTTGCAAGATAATATGCATATTGATGAAATTGTTGAAATCCTTGCAAGATAATTTGTATGTTTGCTTCTATCTTACTTAATTTAATATTACATTTCTTTATTTAGGGGCTGTTGTTTCTTCTTTTGGACAATACCCCTAAATATTAGTTTTTTCTTTTTTATTTTTCACTTTACAAAATAAAAATAATAGAAAAAAATAGATAATAACTCATATTTTTTCTTTTCTCTTTTAGATTTAAGAAACTCTTGACTTGACTTTACTATACTAACTTGTTAGTATAGTAAAGTAACAATTTGTCTTAATAAAATTTCCACTATAATTACAGTGGGGAATGGAAGGAAACTAATTATGAAAAAGATACTTGTACTTATGATGACTCTACTTATGGTATTGTCAATTTCTGCTTGTGGTAATTCTGGAAAAGCAGAAAAAACCTCTGGTGACGCTTCCAAAAAAGAAAGCGATACTGATTATGTAAAAGGCAAAGGAAAATTAGTGATAGGCATTACTGATTATGCACCAATGGATTATCTAGATACAGATGGTGATTGGATTGGTTTTGATGCAGATATGGCCAAAGCTTTTGCCAAAAGTCTTGGGGTAGAAGCAGAATTTATAGAAATTGACTGGGATAATAAAATTATGGAATTAGATGGAAAAACCATTGACTGTGTATGGAACGGTATGACTCTTACAGATGAAGTAACAAGTTCTATGGCTTGCTCTAATGCTTATTGTAAAAATGCTCAGATTGTAATTGTTCCCGCTGACAAAGCGGACCAATATCAAACAAAAGATAATTTATCTGATTTATCTTTTGCTGTAGAAGCTGGAAGTGCTGGTGAAAAAGAAGTAAGTAATTTAGATTTAAAGTATACTTCTGTAAAGACTCAAGCAGATGCTTTGATGGAAGTTGCCGCTGGTACTTCTGATGCTGCTGTAATTGACTCTTTAATGGCCGCTGCTATGGTAGGTAAAGGTACAAGCTATGCAAATTTAACTTATACAGTTGAGTTAAATAGTGAAGAATATGGGGTTGGGTTCCGCAAGGGTTCTGATCTTGTCAATGCATTAAACGACTTCTTCGCTTCAAGTTATGCAGATGGAAGTATGCAAAGCTGTGCAGAAACTTATGGTGTTCAAGCTGCTATTATTAATCAATAATATAATAATAGCAATAAGCTAACGATTATTTTGAGAAAGCAGGAATACTCATGGAACAGATTCTAGAACAACTTCCCATTGTCTTAAAGTCCCTGAACATCGGCTTTTTACAGACTTTGAAACTATTCTTTGTAACATTAATTGGTGCTTTCCCTTTGGGACTTATTATTGCATTTGGCTCTATGTCCCACTTTAAGCCCTTAAGTTATTTTAGTAAAATCCTTGTCTGGGTTATCAGGGGAACTCCCCTGATGATTCAGCTTTTAATTATTTATTATTTTCCAGGCTTAGTATTACATAATCCAATTTGGGGTGGTGGAGAAACTGGTCGTTTTTGTGCTGCTTCTGTATCTTTCATTTTGAACTATGCATGTTATTTTTCTGAAATCTATCGTGGTGGTATTCAAGGTGTACCAATTGGACAAGAAGAGGCTGGTCTCGTGTTGGGCATGACAAAAGGACAAATATTTTTTAAAATTACATTACTTCAAATGATAAAACGCATTGTTCCTCCTATGTCCAATGAAATCATTACACTTGTAAAAGATACTTCTCTTGCCCGCATTATTGCTCTACAAGAAATCATATGGGCAGGACAGGCATTTATGAAAGGCTCTCAAGGAATCTCAGGTGCTATCTGGCCATTATTTTTTACAGCTATCTATTATCTAATTTGTAATGGTATTCTAACTTTATTCCTTGGATGGCTAGAGAAAAAACTAGATTATTTTAAGTAAAGGAGAAGTATATTATGCCTATTTTAGAGGTAGAACATATTAGAAAATATTTTGGTCATACCGAAGTACTAAAAGATATTAGCTTTTCGCTGGAACAAGGGCAAGTGGTCTCTATTATTGGTTCTTCTGGTAGTGGAAAAACGACACTTCTACGTTGCCTAAATTTTCTAGAACATCCTGATAAAGGTATTATTCGTGTAAATGGTGAAACTTTGTTTGACTCAGACCAACAAACAACACAACAAGAATCAGAAATTAGAAAGAAACGTCTTCACTTTGGTCTCGTTTTTCAATCTTTCAATCTGTTTCCACAATATACAGCTTTAGAAAATGTTAAATTGGCAAAAGAACTTCTTGCAAAAGAGCGACCAGATTATAAAGCTAACAAGAAAAAAATTCATACAGAAATTGAAGAACAAGCAAAACTCTTACTAAATCAAATGGGATTAAGTGACCGCATGTCTAATTATCCACATCAGCTTTCTGGTGGTCAATGCCAACGGGTAGCAATTGCACGTGCTCTTGCACTTCAGCCTGATATTCTGTGTTTTGATGAACCCACCTCTGCCTTAGACCCTGAATTAACAGGAGAAGTACTCAAAGTTATGAAAGAGTTAGCAGAACAAAATACCACTATGATTATTGTTACACATGAAATGGCATTTGCAAGGGATGTGGCAAATCATGTGATTTTTATGGATGATGGACATATTTTAGAACAGGGAGCTCCCATAGAAGTATTTGAACATCCAAAAGAAGAACGAACCAAACAATTTTTATCACGCTTTACACAAAGATAAATTTCACTATCTTTCACACATTTGGTTAAAAATAATAAAAAACTTCTTATTACTAGAGCGCTAAAATCCTAATTCTTGGGAATTGACTCTAAGAAAGCCATAATAGAAACTTTTTATAAAAAATTTCTATTATGGCTTTTTTCTTTCATAGGAAAGACCTTGTTACTGCAAAGTGCGAAAGTGTATGTCTTTTCTATGAAAGAAAAACAGGATACGCACTCGCACAAGAGGAACTTTGTTCTTCTATAAATAATGTGAACTACCCATTGTCTAAAGCCAATGGGCTTCCTGCTTCATCGACCTCGTATACCCACAGGGCACATACCTACTATCTCCACAGGCGTTAATTCAGGCAGTCCCTGCCCTATTGTTTCTCTATGCTATTTGTCTTAATCCTTCTGCTAATATATTTTTTGCCGCATTTATGTCTCTGTCATGCCCTACCCCACATTTTGCACATATCCATCTCCTCACTGACAAATCTTTTATTTCTGCATTCTGATAACCACAGACCGAGCATAACTGGCTGCTGGCATAAAATGTATCTATCTTGATATATTTTCTTCCATTCCACTTTGCCTTATACTCTAACTGCCTTGTTAGCTCATACCATGACACATCACTTATAGATTTTGACAAAGGATGGTTTTTTACCATATTTTTTATCTGTAAGTTTTCTGAAACTATCACTTGGTTTTCGCTGATAATCTCATGGGAAACTTTATGCAGACCATCTTTTCTGGTATTTTTAATCTTTTCATGACATAACGCCAATCTCTTTCTTTGTTTGCCATAATTGTTACTGCCTTTTTCCTTATGGGAAAGCTGTCTTTGCAGCCTTGCAAGCTTCTTTTCGTACTTACTTATAATCTTTGGATTTTCACGCTTTTCTCCATCTGATGTAACGCACAAATCCTTTATGCCTAAATCCAATCCTATGTTTTTGTCTGTATGGGGTAATTCTTCATGTTCTGTTTCCACAAGCACTGATACGTAATATTTTCCACTTGGAACCTGTGATAAAGTAGCAGACTTTATCTGTCCACTGAAATTTCTATGGAGCTTTGCTTTTACTTCTTTTAACTTAGGCAGTTTTATTTTTCCCTTCTCAAAATCTGCTGCTATATTCCCATTTGTAAAATTTGTCCTATATGATTTATGACTGTCATGTTTGCTCTTAAACTTCGGATAACCTGCATGGTCTTTGAAAAATTTCTGATATGCCCAATCCATGTTATAAATCGCATTTGTCAAGGCAAATTTATCGACTTCTTTTAACCATTCATATTCTTTTTTTAATTCCCTATTACAGTAATTATTACAGTCTGTTTTACTGATAGATTTCTTTTCATTTTCATAAGTTTTTTTGCGATATGCCAATGTCTGATTATAAACGAAACGGCAACAGCCGAATGTTTTTGCAATCTGTATTTTTTGTTCATTATTTGGATATATTCTATATTTATACGCCTTTAACATTTACTGTCACCGCCTTTCTATCCTTGATTCTTTATATAGTTGTGCAGCATTTCTTCTGAAACATTTCCGACACTGCACGCAAAGTATCCATCTGTACAGAAAGTGTGTTCTTTCCAAAAATGTTTTCTAAGATAACCAGGATGCCTTTCCCAAATATGATACGTAGTATAACTTTTCATCAGATTTACGATGTTACTGACAGACATTGTAAATCTGTCTCTATCATGTAATGGATATGGTCTTTATCCGTTTCCATATATCTAATGATTACATGATGTTTCTGACATATCTCATATGAAAACTGTTTTATATCATCTGATATAGATTTGTTTACCAGTAATTTCTTTCTATACTTGCATATGAAAATAATATGGTACTGTAACAAATATTTGTATCTGTTTTTTGATTTCCACGTTCCCATAACGCAAGTATAGTACAAACCACTACTTTTGGCTACCTTAACCCACCATCTAAAGCCAGTGGGATTGCGGTAGCCTTATTTTCAATATCATCCTCTTTCTACTACAATATATTTATGGTTAATATCCCTTACAGCCAGTAAGGAATTAT
>CAJUHG010000026.1:0-9921 GCA_910586005.1 uncultured Lachnospiraceae bacterium
ATGCACAAGCCTTGGCAAAAGGACTTATGGAACGTGGGATTAAATTGGTTTCTGGAGGAACAGATAATCATTTAATGTTAGTAGATTTAACACCTTTTGACTTAACTGGAAAAGCAGTAGAAAAATTATTAGATTCTGTAAATATTACCTGTAATAAAAATACAATTCCAAATGATCCAAAATCTCCATTTGTAACTAGCGGTGTAAGACTTGGAACACCAGCAATTACATCTAGAGGATTTACAGAAACAGATATGGATAAAGTCGCAGAGTGCATTGCTAAAATGATAAAAGAGGGAGAAGCAGCTTCTGAAGAAGTACGTGGAATGGTAAAAGAATTAACGGACAAGTATCCATTATAGAAAGATGAAGTTACCATGTTTTGCATGGGGTGTGTCCTAATACAAGAACATGAAAGGTGTTCTTGTATTAGGACAGGATATAACAAAAGATAAGTTATTATCATTTAAGAAAAAATTAATAAAAATTATTAGGATTTATCACTGTTTTATGATAAGATGGTTAAGAAATCATGGATTCTAACCATCTTTTTTTATTCATGAAAGTTGAAAATACTTTTATAGTAAATAAGAATAACAGGCACACTTGTACAAGAGAAAAAAAGTTTGATAGCAATGAACTGATTTAGATTCTATTATAACTATAACAGAGATATTCTTAGATGGAAAACATTTTATAAGTAAAGGAAATAGGAGGAAAAATATGAGCAAAAAGAAAGTGGGGATTATTATTGCAATAGTGGTAGTTATAGCTGCTGTAGGTGGAGGTGCATGGTACTTTTTGGGTGGAGCGAAAGGTGCAGGAAGTAGTGCAGATAAGGTATTTGTGGAATCGGTGGCTTCCATAAATTCTGCTAATTCAGGAAGTCAGAATCGTTACTCTGGTGTAGTGGAAGCTCAAGAAACGTGGGAAGTTAATAAGGAATCTGAGCAAGAAGTGAAAGAAGTTTTTGTACAAGTAGGTGATACAGTAGAAGAGGGGGCACCATTATTTGAATATGATATGGAAGAAGTTAAGACGGAAATACAGCAGGCAGAACTTGAATTAGAAGGAATGAGAAATGATATTACAGATGCTCAAAATCAGATTAATCAGTTGGCAAGAGAAAGAGAGACAGTGCCGCAAGAAGATAGATTTGAGTATACTGCAGAGATACAAGAAAAAGAGAATAGTATTAAACAGACAGAATATAACATTGAAAGTAAAAAAGTTGAAATACAAAAAAAACAGGAATCTATTGAAAATGCAGTAGTAAAAAGTAAAATTGCAGGTATGATAAAATCTATCAATGAGTCGGGAATTGATCCTACAACGGGAGATATGGCTGCTTATATAACAGTACTTGCAGTAGGTGATTTTCGGGTAAAAGGAACTGTTAGTGAAACAAATATACAAATGCTTTCAGAACAACAGCCAGTAATTTTACGTTCCAGAATTAATGAAGAACAGACATGGACGGGAACAATTACCAAAATTGACACACAAAATGCAGAAAAAAATAACAGTGATGTATATTATTCTGATTCTGGAAGTGGTGAAAAGGCAACCAAATATCCTTTTTATGTGGAACTAAATTCTACAGAAGGACTTATGATGGGTCAGCATCTTTTTATTGAGATGGATCTAGGGCAAAGTGAGAAAAAAGAAGGGATTTGGCTGTTTGAAGGTTATATTGTAAAAGAAGAGGAGAAAACATATATTTGGACTGCAAATAGTAGAAATAAGTTGGAAAAACGAGAAGTGGAATTGGGAGAATATGATGAGAATTTAGCTGAATATGAAATAGTAGCAGGATTAACAGAGGAAGATGCAATTGCTTCCCCAATGGAAGGACTGTATGAAGGAGTAACTACTGTTACAGATGCTTCTGAAATAGATTACAACTCTCCATTATATAATCAAGAGGGAGAATAGGGGATTGAAAGTGAAGAAGGTAATGAAAATGGAATGAATGAAAATGGAGAATTTTCAGAAGGGGAAGAAGGAGAACTAATAGATAATAATATGGATTCCTTTGACAGAGGTGGTGATACATCATCAGAAAATAGTGACACAAATGAAACTAATATGGGAGAAGATACTACAGAAAGTAATACTGGGGAAAACAATACAGGAGATACTACAGAAAGTAATACTGGGGAAAACAATACAGAAGATACTACAGAAAGTAATACTGGGGAAAACAATACAGGAGATACTACAGAAAGTAATACTGGGGAAGATACTACTATTGGAGAGCAGGATGCGGTAGGATAGGAACTGGAGGAAAGAATAGATATGATATTGGATTTGCAAAATATATATAAGGATTATCAGCAAGATAAGTTGGTGGTTCCAGTATTAAAGGATATATGCCTTCAAGTAGAAGAGGGAGAGTATGTGGCAATTATGGGGCCTTCTGGTTCAGGAAAAACAACATTGATGAATATTATTGGTTGCTTGGACCGTCCTACTTCTGGTTCTTATCAGCTTGCAGGAGAGGATGTATTAAAATGTAAAGATAAAGATATGTCTGATTTGCGTCTGCGCAGTATAGGATTTGTGTTTCAAAGTTTTCAACTTCTTTCTAGGCAGACTGCAATGGATAATGTAGCTTTACCTTTGAGTTATGCAGGAGTTAAGAAAAAAGAAAGGAAACAACGAGCTACACAGGCATTAGAACGTGTAGGCTTGGGGGATCGTGTGAATTTTAGACCTACTCAGTTATCTGGTGGACAAAAACAGCGTGTGGCTATTGCGAGAGCTATGGTAAATAATCCAAAAATACTTTTGGCAGATGAACCCACAGGCGCATTAGATTCTAAGTCGGGAGAACAGATTATGGAGTTATTTCAAACGCTGAATGAAGAGGGAGTTACGATTGTAATGATTACCCATGATAGAAAGATTGCTTCAAAAGCAAAGCGTATTGTACATATTATTGATGGTATAATTACGGAAGAAGGCAACAAGGAGGAAGCAGATGAATAAAAAAGCAATTGTAATTACTGTAGTATCTCTTGCTGTTGTGGGAGCTGCAGCTTTTGGTGGAATTAAAGCATATCAACATTTTCAAAATAACAATACAAGTGCAGAAGTGCAATCTGTTTCAAATTTGAATATGTATTATAGTGGGAATGAAATGTCTAGTTCTGGAATAGTTACAAATGACTTATATCAAAATGTTTATGCTTTAGAAGACAAGACTATTTTAGAGGTATTTGTGGAGGAAGGACAAGAGGTAAACGTGGGAGATCCATTGATTTCTTATGATATGAAAATGTCTGATTTAGAATTACAGATGAAAGAATTAGATGTTGCTACTACAACGAGTAAACTAGAAGCTGCAAAGCAACAATTAGAGAAATTAAAGAATACTACACCAATTGCCCCAACTCCAGAGCCAGACCCAGAGCCAGACCCACCCATAGAAGAGCCAGACCCAGAGCCACCAATAGAAGAGCCGCCGCAAGAGATACCAGAAAAAACAGGAGATGCATTTAATTATATTACCAAAGAATCCAAACCAAATAGTGGAAAGGGAACAGCAGAAAATCCTTATGTATATCTTTGTATGCCAAGTTGTTATGTATATGGAGATTTTATTAACAATCTTTCTGCGAATAAAAAGGAACCCATTTATGTTAGCTTGGAAATACATAGAAAAAATGTATTAACGGGAAAATTGATTAGCGCATGGGAAATTAATGGTGAGAGTGGATTTCCTCAAATGGCAGATGATTCTAAATGGTCAGTCAGTGCGCGTTCTCAAGTGATAGAGGAAGAACCAGAACCAGAGCCAGAACCGGACCCAGAACCGGATTTTGAGCCAGATTTTGAACCAGATTTTGAACCAGAACCAGAACAACCACAGGGTTATACAGCAGAAGAGCTTGCAAAGATGATAAAAGATAAAGAATCCCAAATTAGGGACTTGGATTTAAATAAGCGAAAAGAAGAATTAGAATTAGAACAAATGAAAAGAATGACAGATGATGGTGTGGTAAAAGCTACCATAAAGGGAGTGATAAAAAATTTAGCAGATAAAGATAATCCATCAAGAGATGGCTCTCCCTTACTTACAGTGTCAGGTTCTGATGGATTATATGTCAGTGGTTCCTTAAGTGAATTGCAGTTGAAAGATGTTCAGGTAGGGCAAGTAGTATATGCGAACTCTTGGGAAAGCGGTCAGAATTTTGAAGCAAAGATTACCGAAATTTCAACGTATCCTCAAGATAACAATAATGCATGGGGCGAAGGAAATCCAAATGTATCTTATTATCCTTATACTGCTTATATAGAAAATACAGAGGGACTCCGTAATGGAGAATATGTAGAGCTAACAATGACAAGTATGAAGGATAATAATGGAATTTACCTTGAAAAAGCATATATTCGGGAAGAAGATGGAAAAAAATATGTATTAAAAGCAGATGAAACAAACCGTTTGAAAAAGCAATATATAAACACAGGAAAAACTCTCTGGGGTCAGTATGTAGAAATTGTATCTGGTTTAACCTTAGAGGACAAAATTGCATTTCCATATGGGAAAGCTGCAAAGGAAGGCATAAAAGTAAAAATTTCTGAGTAATCAGATTGGACGATGAAGGAGAAAAATAGATGTTAGAAAATATCAGGTTGTCCTTTCAGGGACTGTGGTCACATAAAATGCGTTCCTTTCTTACTATGTTGGGTATTATTATTGGTATTGCAGCAATTATAGCGATTGTTTCAACAATTAAGGGAACGAATGAACAAATAAAAGAAAATTTAATTGGCTCTGGAGATAATACAGTAAATGTACAACTTTATCAGGGAGATTCTAGTTATGGAATGGACTATATGGGCGTTCCCGATGGAGTGCCTGTTATTTCAGAAGAGACAAGAAAACAGATGTTGGATATTGTACATGTAGAAGGGGCATCTCTCTATACTTCTAGGGAAGTATATAATGTGATTTACTATCAGAATGTAGGTTTATCTGGTGGAAAAATATATGGAATAGATATGAATTATTTAAATACTTGTAATTATATTATTAAAAAGGGGAGAGGATTTTGTGATTCTGATTATAAAAAATTTAGGAAAGTAGCGTTGTTAGATGAAAATTCTACTGAAATGTTGTTCCAAGGGGAAGACCCAATTGGGAAGACAATAGAAATTCAACAAGAGCCTTATGTAGTAGTTGGAGTGATAACAAAGTCTGCTAAGTTTGAACCTGTGATCAATAATATGGAAGAATATTATACATATTATGCAGAAGCTAGTAATGGAGCAGTATATGTTCCAGATACTACTTGGCCTCTTCTGTATGGCTATGATGAGCCACAATCATTAGTATTGAGATTGGATAGTGTGGATAATATGACAGTGGCTGGAAGAGAAGCTTCCAATCTATTAAATGTAGGACTTTCTGTTACAGATGATACAATCAAATACAAGGCAGATGACTTGTTAAAACAAGCAGAGGATATACAAAAACTTAGTCAATCTACCAATACAATGTTAATTTGGATTGCAGGAATTTCTCTTTTAGTAGGTGGTATTGGTGTTATGAATATTATGTTAGTATCAGTAACTGAGAGAACGCAAGAAATTGGTTTAAAAAAGGCAATTGGTGCAAGAAAAGGCAAAATTTTAGGTCAGTTTCTAACAGAGGCGGCAGTATTAACTAGTCTGGGAGGCCTGATAGGAGTAATCGTTGGAATTGCTTTGGCAGAAATTATTTCTAAAGTAACTGGTACGTTGGTGTCTATTAGTGTGCCAGCAGCGATTTTAGCAGTAGTGTTTTCCATGATTATTGGAATTATATTTGGATTGTTGCCTTCTTATAAAGCGGCTAATTTAAATCCAATTGATGCGTTGCGTCATGAATAAAAAATTTTATAGTTAAAAAATGTTGAAAAATCTGCCTCAATCATTCTATTGTTTATAAAACAGAATTTTGAGGCAGTATTTTTTATTTATGACAATAGAAAGTCCACAAAGTGTGCCATCTCCTAGAGAATCATGATGGATAGGGGAAGCCTCAGTGGTCTTGTGGCTGAAATATAGATATAAGGAGGAATTTCTATGGACTTATTTGAGTATATGAGGGAACAAAATCAAAAGAAAGATTCTCCCTTAGCAAGTCGTCTGCGTCCTACCTGTTTAGAAGAGGTGGAAGGACAACAACATATGATAGGAAAAGATAAATTATTGTATCGTGCAATACAGGCAGATAATGTTAGCTCTATTGTTTTTTATGGTCCTCCTGGGACTGGAAAAACTACATTAGCGAAAGTGATTGCCAATACTACAAGAGCAGAGTTTACTCAGATAAATGCCACTTCTTCTGGAAAAAAGGATATGGAAGAAGTGATACAACAAGCAAAAAACAATTTGGGAATGTATGGAAAGAAGACCATATTGTTTATTGATGAGATTCATCGTTTTAATAAATCTCAACAAGATTATCTTCTTCCTTTTGTAGAAGATGGCACAATTATTCTAATTGGAGCTACTACAGAAAATCCATATTTTGAAGTAAATAGAGCGCTTTTATCACGTTCTATTATATTTGAATTAAAGCCCTTAACAAAAGAGGATATCAAAAAAATTTTGATGCGTGCTATTACAGATAAGGAAAAGGGAATGGGAAGCTATCATGTAGTGTTAGAAGAGGATGCACTAGAATTTTTAGCAGATATGGCAAATGGAGATGCAAGGGCAGCATTGACAGCTCTTGAATTGGGAGTTCTTACCACGCCTCGCAAAGAGGATGGAAAAATACACATTACATTATCAGAAGCCTCAGAATGTATTCAAAAACGGGTAGTTCAATATGATAAAGCTGGAGATAATCATTATGACACTGTTTCAGCTTTTATTAAAAGTATGAGAGGTTCAGATCCAGATGCAGCAGTCTATTATCTTGCAAAAATGCTTTATGCAGGGGAAGATATTAAAATTATTGCCAGACGTATTATGATTTGTGCTTCAGAAGATGTAGGAAATGCAGACCCAAATGCATTAATGGTAGCGGTTAGCGCATCTTTGGCGGTGGAGCGAATTGGTATGCCAGAAGCCCAGATTATTCTCTCTCAGGCTGTGACTTATGTGGCAAGCGCCCCAAAAAGTAATGCAGCTTGTGTGGCGATTGAGCGTGCGATGGAAACGGTTCAAAATACATCAACCGCACCTATTCCAGTGCATTTACAAGATTGTCATTATAAAGGCTCTCAGAAACTTGGACATGGTTTAGGATATCTTTATGCACATGATTTTCCCAATCATTATGTAAAACAACAATATCTGCCAGATGGTCTTACAGATGCATGTTTCTATGAGCCAACAGAAAATGGATATGAAAAACAGATAAAAGAATATATGTCATTTTTAAAAGGATTTTCAGAAAACTGATTTCAGAAAAGGAGCAAAAAGTATATTGGTTTCAGGCAATGAGTAGTTCATACAAGGACAGGAAGCATAATTTTATATAAAAAGTCTTTGACAGGAAAACAAATGTAAATTTAGGAAAGAAAATACTTTACAAGATAGCATTGATAGTGCATAATAAGGAAGGTTGAAAAAGAGGTTAAAAAAGGCTGTTTTGAACAGTAAAAAGAAGTTCAGGAGGAATGAAACATGCAGTCATATCAAGAAATGAGTAAAGAAGAATTATTGCAAGAAAAAGCAAAATTAGAAGCAATTTATAGAAGATTTGCTAATAGTGGATTGAAATTGGATATGTCTAGAGGAAAACCCTCTGCAGAACAGTTGGATTTATCTATGGGAATGATGGACGTACTAAATAGTAGTACAGATTTAAGTTGCGAGGATGGAACTGACTGTAGAAATTATGGTGTACTGGATGGAATTCAGGAGGCAAAAGTTCTGTTAGGAGATATGATTGAATGTCATCCAGATAATATTATTATTTATGGTAATTCTAGTTTAAATATTATGTATGATACGGTTTCACGTTCTATGACTCATGGGGTAATGGGAAATACGCCCTGGTGTAAGTTAGATAAAGTGAAATTCCTATGTCCTGTACCAGGTTATGATAGACATTTTACGATAACAGAATATTTTGGAATTGAGATGATTAATATTCCTATGCTTTCTACTGGTCCAGATATGGATATGGTGGAGGAACTTGTAAGTCGGGATGATACGATTAAAGCAATTTGGTGTGTACCAAAATATTCCAATCCTCAAGGAATCACATATTCTGATGAGACGGTTCGTAGGTTTGCAAGATTAAAACCGGCTGCAAAAGATTTCCGCATTTATTGGGACAATGCATATGGAGTACATCATTTATATGATATCGACCAAGATAACTTGGTAGAAATTTTGGCAGAGTGTAAACGTGCAGGGAATCCTGATATGGTTTATAAATTCTGTTCTACTTCTAAAATTAGTTTTCCAGGTTCTGGTGTAGCTGCAATTGCGGCTTCTGCAAATAATTTGGTAGAAATCAGAGAACAGATGAAAGTAGCAACTATTGGTCATGATAAAGTGAATCAATTGCGTCATGTAAGATTTTTTAAGGATATTTATGGTATGACAGAACATATGAGAAAACATGCAAATATTTTGCGACCAAAGTTTGAAATGATTATTGATACCTTTGAACGGGAATTGGATGGTAGAGGTGCAGGAAGTTGGATTACACCAAAAGGAGGATATTTTATTGCTTTTGAGGCATTAGAAGGCTGTGCAAAAGCAATTGTGGCAAAAGCAAAAAAAGCTGGTGTTACAATGACTCCTGCTGGAGCTCCTTACCCTTATGGAAAAGATCCACATGATTCTACGATCCGCATTGCACCAACTTATCCAACATTAGAAGATTTAAAAATAGCTACAGATGTTTTTGTTACTTGTGTAAAACTGGTAAGTATTGACAAGGTTTTAGAGAGTAAATAGTTTTATAAAACGAAAAGATAAAAAATAGTAGAAGGCAAAGCAGCCAGAAACTTGATAAAACTTCAAGGGATGGCTGCCTTTTGTTTGCGCGAAGGAAAAGTATGATGCTTATAATTTATGAAAATATGCTTTCTATGGTTTGAAAAGAAGAAAAGAGAGAGATTTATTTTTTTATTTGAAATTATAGAGCTATTAAGTATTAAATTTGTATAAAATAACAAAAAAATATAGAAAAACCTAATGATTTTTATTTATTTTATGGTATAATAATACTAGATGTTATAGTACCCCGAATGGGTATAGGTTATCATATTCATTCTAGAATATGATTATATCAAATAATTTAGAAAGGATAGAAAGAAGGAAAGAAAATGGAAGTACCCATATTTAATGAAGGTGTGACCAGTTGGGAAACGGTTATTTTCTTATATAACTCAGCTTTGAAAGAAGTAGGAACTAAAGTAGAGATTTTGAATGATGAATTTCGGCATGTACATAAATATAATCCGATTGAATATATTAAAACTAGAATCAAAACACCAGAGAGTATTGTTAAGAAACTGAAACGCCACGGGTATGAAAGTACAATAGATAATATGGTAAACCATGTAAATGATATTGCTGGAGTAAGAGTGGTATGTTCTTTTACTTCTGATATTTATCGATTAGCCGAAATGATTGGAAGGCAAAATGATTTAACGGTAGTTTCCATTAAAGATTATATTAAAAATCCAAAAGATAGTGGATATAAAAGTTATCATATGTTAGTGACGGTTCCTATATTTTTGACAAATGGAGTAGTAGATACCAAGGTTGAGATTCAAATTAGGACTATTGCTATGGATTTCTGGGCGAGTTTAGAACATAAAATATATTATAAATTTGAAGGCAATGCACCAGAGTATATTAGCAGGGAACTGCGGGAATGTTCGGGAATTATCTCTATGCTGGACGCCAAAATGCTAAGTTTGAATGAAATAGTTGGAAAAGCAAAAGAAGAGCAGGAAG
>CAJUHG010000026.1:9931-33315 GCA_910586005.1 uncultured Lachnospiraceae bacterium
GGATTTAAGGGAGTGTGCAGAAATAGTGTCTAAATTAGATGCAAAAATGCTTTCTTTGAATGAAGCAATTATACAAGCAAAAGAAAAACAAAAAGAGTGTGAATAATAAAGAAATGGAAAAAATTTTAAAGATGATTGCTTATGCTATAATTGTATATAGAATGGAGAAAAAATGAAAGTAAGCGTTCTAACTGAAAATACAGTTTATAAAAGAGGATTTTTGGGAGAACATGGATTGTCTTTATTTATTGAGACAGCAGAAGAAAAGTATCTGTTTGATACGGGACAGAGTGGGGTATTCTTACATAACGCTGAAAAATTAAAAATTGATTTAGAAAAGTTGAATGGAATTATTTTAAGTCATGGTCATTATGACCATTGTGGAGGAATGGAATATTGGAGTAAGAAGCAGAAAATAGATGGGAATCTAAAAAAAATTGCTCCAATTTTTATCAATGAAAAGGCGTTTGATGAAAAGTACACAAAGCATTTATCTAATGGAATGTTGCGTTACATTGGAGTTGAGGATAAAGAAAAAATTTGGAAAGATTTGGAATCATCTGTAAAATTTATATATACCAAAGAAGGTTGTACAACGATTTCAAATAATGTGTTTCTATTATCTAAAATTCCATATGTAACAGAATTTGAGCCAATGTCAGATGGATTTTGGAAGAAAGTTTTTAGAAAACAAACCTCTGAATGGATAGTTGATACTTTAGAAGATGAACAGCTTCTTGTGATTAGAAGTGAAAAAGGATTGTGTGTATTTGCAGGGTGTGCACATCCTGGTATTATCAATTGTTTGCGGTATGTGCAAACATGTTTTCCCAAAGAACATATATATAGTTTAGTAGCAGGAATGCATTTGAAAGCATGTAGTGCGAGCAGATTACAAGCAACAATTCAAGCGTTGAAAGAAATACAGCTAGATATTATAGTTCCTTTACATTGTACAGGAATCACTGCAATTGCTGCTATAAAAGAAGCGATGAAGGAGACTTGTGTTTTGGGGGAAGTTGGAAAAATAATTAGCTTATAAGAAAGCAAATAAAAAAATTATCACAAATCTGAAAAATAAAAAATCAGAATTTTTTTGAAAGAAATGTCTTTTGAGAAATTCTGGTTTTTTTATTTATTAGCATACTTTCTTGTAAGAAATTTATTTTAAAGAATATAAAAAGAAGGTAGAGGAATGATAAGAAGAAAAGGCTATTGATAATTTATAGAAATCTTGATAAGATGTATAAAGTTTCAGAAAATTATATGGGAGGAAGTGTTATGCCAGAAAGCAAAAGAATATTAAATCTTGCTATATCTGTAGGGGAACTTTTATTAAAAAGTGGTGCAGAAATTTATCGAGTTCAAGAAACAGTAAGTCGCATTTTAGAATCTTATGGAATTAAAGATTATCATGTCTTTGTGATTACAAATGGAATTTTTGCTACTGTTTATGAACAACGAGAAGATGCTGCAAGTATGGTGCGCTATGTGCCTATAGATGATGTAAATTTGGAAAGAGTAGCAGAAATTAATCAACTTTCAAGAGAAATTTGTGATGGTAGATGTAGTATTGTAGAAGCACATGAAAAACTAGAAACTTGTAAAAATTCTAAAGGGGTTAAAAATTCAACATTGATTTTTGCATGTGGGATAGGTAGCGCAGGTTTTTGTTATCTTTTAGGTGCAAGACCTTATGATAGCATGATATCATTTTTTTTAGGGATGCTATTAGAAGTTTTTTTGATTACTGCAAGGAAACATCACGCCTCAAAATTTATTATGAATATTGTAGGAAGTGCATTGGTTACAATAGGAAGTTTAATTTTATATGTAATGGGCGCTGGAATTTTATTTGATAAAACTATTATTGGAGGAATTATTCCATTATTACCAGGAGTGGCATTGACAATGGCCATTAGGGATTTATTTAGTGGAGATTATTTGTCAGGAGGTATCCGCTTGATAGATGCCTTGCTTACAGGAATGTGTATTGCAATTGGGGTAGGAGCAGCAATTAAAGCATTTCAATTATTAGGAGGAGGTGTATTACCTCTATGATAGATCAGATGATTGTATCCATAGTTGCTACCATAGCTTTTGCAGTACTATTTTATGTACCTAAAAAAGAATATTTGTTTTGTGGGATAAATGGTGCTATTGGATGGGGAGTGTATTTATTTTGTAGATCTTATGGAACAGGTGTTACAGTTGCATCTATGTGGGCGGCTCTTGTTTTAACATTGGTTGCAAGAATTATGTCAGCAATAAGAAAAATGCCTAGTACAGTATTTTTAATTACAGGCATTTTTACTTTGGTACCAGGAGCAGGACTTTATTATACATCTTATTATCTAATTATGAATGATTTAGAACGATGTATAGAAAAAGGAATAGAAACTTTTAAAATTGCAGGTGCTATTGTATTGGGGATTATTTTTGGATTAATATTGCCTCAAAGTTGGTTTAATTATTTAAGTAAAATTACAATAAAAAGAAAAGGATAATATAACTTGATTTATTTATGATTTTCTGATTTATGATGGTGGTTGCCTCCATGTTCATGTTCACAATCAGTGTTTTGCTCTGTTATAGTATCAGGATTGTCTCCATTTTCATAGTGTAATAAAGTATCATGTAATTGGCACATTGACATATGCTGACATTCTTCTGTTGTTACAGTTGGATCATATTGAGAGAGAAGATAATATATTTGATACTTTCCTAAGGACATCCCACATTTATGAGCAGATATGACCATTTCCATATCAGCTTGTCGGCACATTCCATGATATTTTGCTGTTACTGTACTATTTTGTAAATCGGAAAGAAGTTCTTCAGCCTTTGAAGATGCAACAGTAAAAGTTAAATCAGCATCTTTTGTAAGATATGGCTGCATGGTATCACATTCCACTAGTAATTCTATTGCCTCAAGATAGTTTTTTCCTTTTAGATTTAAATGTTTTAAGATGGATTGTCCTTCTTTATTTTTACTTTCTGCTTTAGTCACATAATTCATACGGTTTAGGGTAAGTTCAATAGAAGGATTTACATCAACACTAACATAGGATACTGGGGTTCCCAAAAAATACCATCCACTAATTCCAAAACAGAGTAACAGAAGAGTACAAACTGAAAGTAATGGATACAAACTGGTTCGAATAGAAGCTTTTGCTGTTTTTAAATTTTTATGGGCTAGATAATCAGATACAGATTGTTTCATCTGTTCTGTTGCATGGATTTCTCCAAAAGCCTTTTGAATTTTTTTATGCATCGTCGTCACCTTCCAATTTTTGTTTGAGCAAATTTCTCCCTCGAGATAAAAGTGAATAAACAGTATTTTCTTTTTTATGTAACATAGTTCCTATTTCTCGTGCTGTATAACCTTCATAATAGTGTAGATAGATGATATCTTTATATTTTGGGGGCAAAGAAAGAACGGCTTCTAATATATTTAAATTTTCTGGCATTACACTTGCCACTTCTTCAGATAGCACATCTAAAGGTACTGTACGATGGCGGAACAGACTTTTTTTAAAATCTTTACAGGCATTAATGGTTACTCGAATTAGCCACGCCTTTTCATGCTCACCATTTTCAAAGACAACTGAACAGAGGATATACTTTAGGAATACTTCCTGGAGCACATCTTCTGTATCAGTCTGATTTTTTAGATGTAAAAGACAAATTCTGCGTATCATATCAGCATATAATTCAATTGCCTGATTTACCTCCTGTTCACTGCGCATGGGATATTTGTTACTGAAAACCTTATAAAAAGTTGTAAACTTTTTTGTTTTGTTCCTATTTCTATGAGTATGTTCTAGGAAAATAGATAATTACCTCTAGGGCATCCCAAGATGGCCATACGGCCGTTTCACAAGGTATACCCTCTAGGGCATCCCAAGATGGCCATACGGCCGTTTCACAAGGTATACCCTCTAGGGCATCCCAAGATGGCCATACGGCCGTTTCACAAGGTATAAGTTTGGTTTCATACTCTTCATAGGTATAAATTTCTGACTAATGCATTCGTATATCTGTATTAATTTGAAATGTTAGTCTACAATTTTAAAAATATTATAGATAAAACTGGCTTTAGGATTTGGTATAGTATCTGATGTAAATAATTTCACAAATGTTTGTTAGTCTTTGATCTAATTTTAAAAGTTGTTTTTCGCCTTTTATAATGTTACTTGTTTTACAATAACTTTCTCCTTTCTTATTTTTTCATATTTATTGGATATGAAACGTTGTAACTTACGTTTTTTTTCTGGCATCCTATTATGGTTATGTGGCTGTTCTATAAGGTAGAAAAGAAAATTTATTTTATGTCAAGTGTTAATTTATATTTTTTAAGTAAATTGCCAAGTGCATTGACACTCGGCAACAATTCTTAATTTTTATATTTAAAATTTTCAGAAATTTATTGAGAGAATCATATATATCTGTACCATGTATAATTCCAATATGAGAAACTCCTCCTTCTCATTCCTGAAGGGAATGGATTTGTAACTGTTTAGTAGTAGTAAAGGATGCTTCTTCCTACTTTTAATCCTGATAATCTACATAAAGTAGTATTAATAAGATGGTTGATAGTATCTTTCCTATGGGAGATATCCCCTGATCTAACTGTATCAGGTATTAAGCTTCCCATGTAGTACCATATTATTTTCTTGTTACAGTTCAGATTTTACTTTAACAATGACTGATATTAAAAATTTTATATTTTAATTTTTCAAAGTACCAAGAGTACCTTCAGCATAATTGCTCCCAATAGTTTTCTTTATGTATACAGTATAACTTGAAATATTATTTTTTGCAACAATATTATAAGGCTCCTCCACCTCCTAAAGGCAATAGGAGAAGCCTACTACAAATGATTTTATTTATAAAAATCATAATATTTTATAGGTCTTATTTGAATTTAATATACATATATCGCCGATTTTCTCTCATAACTAAAGTTATAAAAATATTCTCGGCGATATTGTAAAAATGTTTTGATAAGATATGTTTTGTTATTAAAATTTATAAGAATGAATAGGTTTTTAAGGTTATTTTCTTGCTATTATGTTTTGCAAGATGTTCTTGAATATTAGTTGTATGATATTTCTTTTTTTAATTAGCGGTGATGTCTTCCACCATGATGACCTCCACCATGATGACCTCCACCATTGTAGTTCCCATTATTAGAACAATGGTCACAGACACCATCACCATTGTCATCTACATAATAACCACATCCATGATTGATATTGGAACAATGGTCGCAGATACCATCGCCATTGTCATCTACATAATAACTACATCCATGATTGATATTAGAACAATGGTCGCACATACCATCACCATTGTCATCTACATAATAACTACATCCATGATTGATATTGGAACAATGGTCACAGACACCATCACCATTGTCATCTACATAATAACTACATCCATGATTGATATTGGAACAATGGTCACAGACACCATCACCATTGTCATCTACATAATAACTACATCCATGATTGATATTAGAACAGTGGTCACAGATACCATCACCATTGTCATCTACATAATAACTACAAATAGCATTAGTAGTGTTGACAGTATTAATAGCATTAGCACTATTCTCTGTGTTATTATTGTTGGTGTTATTCTCTGCATTATCGTTGTCAGTATCTACACTAGCATTGTTAGCATTATTCTCTGTGTTATTATTGTCAGTATCAGTATCTACACTGTCATTGTTAGTATTATTCTCTGTGTTATCATTGTCAGTATCAGTATCTGCACTGTCATTGTTAGTATTATTCTCTGTGTTATTATTGTCAGTATCAGTATCTGCACTGTCATTGTTAGTATTATTCTCTGTGTTATTATTGTCAGTATCAGTATCTACACTGTCATTGTTAGCATTATTCTCTGTGTTATTATTGTCAGTATCAGTAACCACATTGTTTTCTAAGATTTGATTATTGGTAGTATTTTTTTCAACCGTATTCAAAATCTTATTTCCTATGATAAGTTGTTCCTTTTCTGTATTTGCAGAATACTTTTCCATAGGAACTGTTTGAGAACCTTGCTTCTTGATGTTTGAAGCAATTACTGGAGCTGCAATTGCAAAGGCCATAAAACAAGCCAATCCTACAACTAATACTTTTTTAAATTTTTTCATAAATAACCTCCTAAATACATTTTCTGTTTTGCTTCTTTACTTATAATACGACATGAAAAAACAAATCCTTGCATTGTTTTAAAATAATTCAAAAAATAATCAAAAATATTTTTAGCATTCTTGTTGCTAGGTGCAGGTCAATTTTGTGGATAAAATCAAATTCACACCTCTACAATCTGCCACTATATTAGAGAAAGAGATGGAATCCCGCCACTCATAGAAATCATTTGTTTATTGCTTATAGAGGCGGGAGTCATCTCTCATTTGATATAAAGATTGTATTAGAATTAAGAAAGTTCTTAAAATTTTCTATTATTTTTCACATTTCCAGAAATAAGCACTATAAGGAGGAAGTTCACTTCCACCACCAAAATCATGAGATTTTCCAGTAATTAAGTCTTCTGCCATACCACATCCAGCATTAAAATGAGCTGTATAAGGTTCACTGTCTGCATTGATAGCAACTAATACACGTTCTTTTTGTGTTTTCCTTTCAAAGATACATTGTTTATTTGTTAATACAATAGAAGAGAAATCACCATAATTCAATGCTTCTGAATCTTTTTTTGCAACAGCTAGTTTCGCAATCCAGTCTGTCAAATCATTCCATTCTGGTGTTTCAAAACTTGGACGAAGACTTGGATCCCCATTTCTTTTATCTCCAGTGGCACCCCATTCACTACCATAATAGATACAGGGAATGCCTGGCATACCAAAACATAGTGCATAAATTAAAGGAAGATGTGAAGCATTTTCAAGAATGGTGGCAATTCTTGAAACATCATGATTATCCACAAAACTCAATAAATGTTTTCCTCTATAGAGTGTCCAATTTTCTGGTCCAAACTGGCGCAACAAAGAATGATTGATTTCAAATAAATTCATAGAATTAAAACTAGAATGTAGTCCCTTATAACATTCATAATTAGTAGAAGAGTGAAGCATAGAATCATTTACAAGTTGATTATAATCTCCATGAAGCATTTCGCCTACAAGGAAAAAATCTTCTTTTAAATGGTCACAATGGCTACGCAGACGTCTTACAAAATCATGGTCTAAACAATAAGCTACATCTAAACGTAGTCCATCAATATCCCAATTATTTACCCAGAAATCAACACTTTCTAAAAGATATTGAATCACTTCCTCATTTCGGAGGTTTAATTTTACCAAGTCATAATTACCTTCCCAACCTTCATACCATAGACCATCGTTGTAATTTGAATTTCCATTGAAATCAATGTGAAACCAGTCTCTATACTTAGAACTTTCTCTATTTTGTATTACATCTTGAAAAGCAAAAAAACCACGCCCTGCATGATTGAACACACCATCTAAAACCACACGAATACCCGCTTGATGAAGGGCATCACAGACCTCTTTAAAATCTTCATTTGTACCTAAACGTACATCTATTTTTCTATAATCTCTAGCGTTATATCCATGTGTATCAGATTCAAACAATGGGGAAAAATAGATGGCATTTACTCCTAATTTTTCTAGATGAGGAATCCAATCTTTAACCTTTAAAATACGATTTGCCTCTATTCCATCATTTTCAAAGGGTGCACCACAGAATCCAAGGGGATAAATTTGATAAAATACGCTTTCATAAGCCCACATAATAAATATGCTCCTTTCTATTAAGTAAAATATATATAACCTATCTCTTAATTATTCAGAACTCCTTAAGTAAAATATTCTATTATTGAGAAGTCTTAGTATTTTGCTGCAAAAATTTTTCAGCTTTGTAAATAGCAAGAATAAAATAAGATAACTATATTATAAAAAGAAACCCTACATGTGGCAATGGAAAAAGTTACAAAATTTTTGTCTTGTAAATAAAAAATATTGGTGCTTTCTATTTTTCAATTCGTTGTTTTGTTATATAATGATTTATTATGATACCTTGTAAAACAGTTACATGGTTATATGTGTCTCGCAGGGGGAATAAAATATTGGAGGAATTGATTAGATGAATATAAAAACACTTCGTGAAGGATTCCATCAATTTGATGAAGGTTTTTTGATAGAAAAAGAAACTAGTATCATGGGAATTTCGGTTTTAATAGCTGGAATCTTTCGAGAGGAGAATAAATTGGTATTATATTTATTTTCAGAAGGAGAAGATTCTAAAAAGTTGCAGAACATACATGTAAAAATGGAACGAAAAAGAAGAAAAGGAACCTTAACAAAACGGGAAGAATTACTGATGGGATTACAAAACCAGAATGGCAGTATATTAGAAGTAGTTCGAGGAATTTTGGTAAATGGAAAAGAATATCAGTTGCGCTCAGGTGCTGAGGGTGGAATGGAAGAATATAATATAGAGGGAAGATTATTGTTATATTATTTTCTATTTCAGGGAATTTCTTTTGGCTTTTTAGAAGAGCAAAAACTTTCTAAAATACAATGTGCACAGTTGGAGTTAGAAGGAGAATATGAAAAAATGCCATTTTCCAAAAAAGATATCAAGACATTAGAGTTTGTATTAGCTCCTCGTCACTATCATATTTTTGTAGGAAGGAAAATAAAAGTATCCTTAGGAAAACAAATAGGTAGGAAACAGAAATTTTTTTGTAATGAGCTACAGATAGAGATAGAATATTATATTAATAATATCAGATTAGTGGACTATTGGTCAGAGGCAAAGGAAAAATTTGATAGGATGCTGACAGATGGAGTGTTGACTTCTCAGAAAGAATATAAAATGTTTTTGAATTATTTACAAGAAGTTTGCCCACAGGGGATGCGAAATTTAGTGGTAGAATATGAGTGTGATAGAGCATCTTTAGAATTTTATACCAAAGAACAGTTAAAGGAAACCGTTAAGATATCCAAAGAGGCAACAGCATTTTTTCTAACTGGAAATGTTTCTTCTGGAACTGGAATTCATGGAAAGAAATTAAAGAGTTGTTTAATTTCTTATCCTGTGAATCCAGATACTCAAGAAGTGACACTTGAATTATTGCAAGCTTTTGTACAAGGAGATATCAGTGGTGTACAGATGAACTGATATCTTGTATAAGCATAATATATGATTGCAATAAGGAGAAAACCTAAATGATTTAGGGAGTTGATGTGGGTTTGTTTGCTTTGTTTCTCATATTTTTGGATTTTTGCACACAAGCACGTTGTGCTTGAAGAACAGCATTGCGCAGCCCTTGTTGTTCTAATACAGCAACTGCTTCAATGGTAGTACCTCCAGGGGAACACACTGCATCTTTTAATATAGCAGGATGTGTGCCTGTTTCTAAAACCATTTTTGCAGCTCCAAGTACAGATTGTGCGGCAAATTTGTATGCCTGTGCGCGAGGCATTCCATCAGCAACTGCTGCATCTGCCATAGCTTCTATAAACAGATAGACATAAGCAGGCGAAGAGCCTGATACACCTATTACAGTATCCATCATAGTCTCAGCCACAACTTCACAAGTTCCAAAGCTGTTAAAAATGGAAATAATTTCTGTTAGTTCTGCTTCTGATACGTTTGCATTGGTACATAGAGCACTCATGGCTTCCCCTACCAATGCAGGAGTATTAGGCATAGCACGAACAAGTTTAATTTTCTTTTGAAATAAAGTTTCTATAGAAGAAATGGAATGACCTGCTGCAATAGAAACCAAGAGCGTATCTTCTGTTATACTATTTTTAATTTCTGAAATTATTTCAGGAAAAAGGTATGGTTTTACAGCAAGAAAAAGAATATCTGCTTGTTTTGCAGCCTCTGGATTACTGTGAGTTGTATATATACCAAATTGTTCTTGTAAAGAAGAGAGCGTTTTATTTGTTTTAGCTGTGACAATAATCTGTTCTTTTGTTACAAGACCAGAAGAGAGAATTCCTCCTAAAATGGCGCTTGCCATATTTCCACCACCAATAAATCCAAGGGTTTTATTCATAATTAATGCCTCCTAAATTTTAGTATATATTTGTGATAGATGATATTCATACTTGTTAGCTTGTTGCAGAGTATTTCATTTTCAATAGATGAAAGTTTTTGTATTTAGTTTATACCTAATATGATATCTTATGAAACAGCCATATGACCACATATACCCAAGGAGTATGATAGATGTCCTAGAGGGCATAAGATATGACAACATAAGAAAAATAGGACAGCAGAGACAATATTAGTTTCTGTTGTCCTATTATGATTCATGATAATAAAAAGTTCGCAGAGTGTGTTTTCTATTGTTTATGATAATAGAAAGTCCTTTTCTATTGTTCCATTTAAAATTACTAGGAATTTAGAAATCAGTTAAATCTGCAGCTCTTCTCTCTAAGAAAGCAGTCATGCCTTCTGTTTTGTCATGTGTAGAGCAAGTAATACCAAATAGGTTTGCTTCCATTTCAACTGCATTTTTAATATCCATATCATATCCATTGTTAATAGCAGCTTTTGCAATAGAAACAGCATAGCTTCCTTTAGAGATAATTTTAGCAGCCATTTTCTTAGCAGTATCCATTAATTCTTCTTTTGCCACTACTTTATTTACAAGACCAATTCTATATGCTTCTGCTGCATCAATATTGTCACAGGTGAAAATTAATTCTTTGGCACGTCCCATACCAACAAGACGAGCAAGTCTCTGTGTTCCACCAAATCCAGGGATAATACCAAGACCTGTTTCAGGCTGAGCAAAAGTAGCATTGTCAGATGCAATACGAATGTCACAAGCCATAGCAATTTCACATCCACCACCAAGTGCAAATCCATTGACAGCAGCAATTGTAACTTGGCGCATATTCATCAATTTAAAAAATGGTTCAGCAGCTCTCATACCAAAGGCACGAGCTTCTGCAGCAGTGAAGTTTACCATTTCAGCAATATCAGCACCAGCTACAAAAGATTTGAAAGAATTGTCCTTTTTATCAGGGCCTCCAGTTAAGATAACAACTTTTACATCATCTCTTGCTTCAATTTCAGTTAACGCAACATTTAATTCATCCAAAGTTTCGCTGTTTAAAGCGTTCAATGCACCAGGTCTGCTGATGGTCAATACAGCGATTTGGTCAGCTACTTCTAACTTTAAGTTATTCATGTGTAGAACCCTCCTAAAAATATGTATTAAATTAATAATTAATGATACTCTAAATATATAACTTTGTCAAAAATTTGTCAACAATAGAAAGCACGCTTTGGGAATTTTTTATTGTCATAAATAAAAATGGTTAATTCCTTAATCGGAATCTAGTAGGAGTACAATGATATTTTCGTTTGAAGATTCGATTAAAATAAGAAAGATTTTCAAATCCTGTTTCTGCGGCAATATTTACAATGGTGTCAGAAGAAGAAAGCAAAAGACGCGAAGCCATAATTAAGCGATAGTCATTTAAATAATTCATAAAGGATACAGACATATTAGATTTAAAATATTTCATAAAGTGAGATTTACTGAAACCACAAATTTTAGCGGCATCTGCAATAGATATTTTTTGACTGTAATTTGTCTCTATATATTTTAAAATATCTTTCAGGCGGTCTAAAGATTTATTTTTTAAAGGAATTTTAGAGGATTCTATAGAAGGAATTAATGCATAAAAAAAAGAAAAAAGCTGTCCTTTTATAGCAAGTTGATAACCATTATGAAAAGATTTACAGATTTCATCCATAATATTTAAGCAATGGGATAAAGAAGGATACAAGATAGAATCTGAAGAAAAATAGTTTGGAAAAAAAGTTTGCCCTTGTAGGAAAGGTTGAAAAAATTCCTCTGTACAACTGTCATCTGGAGTGGTCATAAGCATAGAAAGTTGAAAAATAATATTTTCATACTCCATAGTAAAGTCTTTCTGTTGTTCTATAGAATGAAGTTGACCAGGAGGCACAATTACAATATCTCCTTGTTTTACTTCCAAAGGTTCTAAATTAACAGTAATAATACCAGATCCTTTTTTTATATAAATGATTTCCATATCATTGTGCCAATGGATAGGAACTGCTGCAAAGTCTAATGGAATACTACAGATATATATGTTAAAGGGAAAATTATCTTGACCATGAGATTTGGTCTCTTGAATATTTTCATATTCTAAAATGTTCATAAGTGGCATCCTTTCTTTTAATTTTGATAGTATTGTACTATATTTTGCTATCATATTGCAAGAAAAAACCAAAAAAGGAAGCTATACTAAAACAGAATGAAATGCCTATTATTGAAAACGAACAAGATTGTGGTTCTAATTTTTTAGTACAATTTAGTACACGACCAAAAAACAGGATTATTTATAAAAGATTTGGAATAAGCACTGGAAAATATGGGAAATCTTAAAATATATCTATTAAAAAGCTATATGTCTATTTTATAAAAGATTAAGAAGAAATATCTGAATCTAATGAAAGTATAGAAATGAAAAGGAGAGAAAAATGAGTATCAGAGAATTATTGGAGCAGAAGTGTTGTAACAATCTTGCAGCTTGTACAAATGAGCAACTTTATTATGGATTATTAGGAATTGTAAAAGATTTAGCAAAAGAAAAAGAGAGTAATAAAGGAAAGAAAAAAATCTATTATATTTCTGCAGAATTTTTAATTGGAAAATTGTTATCAAATAATCTGATTAATCTTGGACTTTATGATGAAGTAGCAGAAATATTGAAAGAATATGGAAAAGATATTAATTTAATTGAGCAGGTAGAACCTGAACCATCTTTGGGCAATGGTGGATTAGGTCGTCTAGCAGCATGTTTTTTAGACTCTATGGCAACGCTAGGTTTAAATGGAGATGGAATAGGATTAAACTATCATTTTGGTCTATTCTTACAGACTTTTGAAAATAATTTACAGAAAGAAAATAAAAATCCTTGGATAGAAACAGAAAGCTGGTTGACAAGAACAGAGGTAACTTATCCAATTCAATTTGGAGGATTTACAGTTCAATCTAGAATGTATGATTTAGAGGTAACTGGATTTGAAAATAGAACAAACAAATTGCATTTATTTGACATAGAAACAGTAGATGAAAATTTAGTGGGAGATGGAATTAACTTTAACAAAGGGGATATTATGAAGAATCTGACTTTGTTCTTATATCCAGATGATTCTGATGATGCTGGAAGATTACTTCGTGTATATCAACAGTATTTTATGGTAAGTAATGCAGCAAGATTGATTTTATCTGAATGTGAAGCAAAGGGATGTAACTTATATGACCTTCCTGACTATGCAGCAATTCAAATTAATGATACACATCCAAGTATGGTAATTCCCGAGTTAATTCGTTTACTGATGGAAAAAGGAATCCGCATACAAGATGCAATTGATATTGTGTCAAAAACATGTGCATATACCAATCATACCATTCTTGCAGAAGCTTTAGAAAAATGGCCTATGGACTATTTAAACAAAGTAGTTCCTCAGTTAATGCCTATTATTCGCGAACTAGATACTATTGTAAAAGATAAATTTAATGACAAGTCTGTAGCAATTATTGATGAGGAGAATCGTGTACATATGGCACATATGGACATTCATTATGGTTACAGCGTCAATGGTGTAGCATATTTACACACAGAGATTTTAAAGAAAAATGAACTGCATAATTTTTATAAAATTTATCCAGAGAAATTTAATAATAAGACAAATGGCATTACTTTCCGTCGCTGGTTGATGTATTGCAACAAAGGATTAAGACATTATCTAGATGAGTTAATTGGAATAGGTTGGCATAAAGATGCAGATGAATTAGAGAAACTTCTTACACATGTCAATGATAACACCGTATTAGAGAAATTGTTAGAAATTAAACAAGAAAATAAGAAAAATCTTGTTGTTTATCTCAAAAATACACAAGGATTAGAAATAGATGAAAATTCTATTTTTGATATCCAAATTAAACGTCTTCATGAATATAAACGTCAGCAAATGAATGCGTTGTATGTAATTCACAAATATTTAGAAATCAAAAAAGGTAAAAAGCCTTCTACACCAATCACAGTAATTTTTGGTGCAAAGGCAGCTCCTGCTTATGTAATTGCAAAAGATATTATACATTTAATTTTATGTTTACAAGAAGTAATCAATCAAGATCCAGAAGTAAGTCCCTACTTAAAAGTAATTATGGTAGAAAATTATAATGTCACAAAAGCAGAAAAGTTAATTCCAGCATGTGACATTTCAGAACAAATTTCTTTAGCTTCAAAAGAAGCTTCTGGAACTGGAAATATGAAATTTATGTTAAATGGTGCTGTAACTTTGGGAACTATGGATGGTGCAAATGTAGAAATTGCAGATTTAGTAGGGGAAGATAATATTTATATTTTTGGAGAAAGTTCTGATATGGTTATTAAGCACTATGAGAAAGCAGATTATGTCTCACGTAAATTTTATGAGGAAGAGGAGGAGATAAAGGAAGCAGTGGATTTTATTATAAGCGATACTTTATTAAAAGTAGGACAGAAGGAAAATTTAGAGCGTCTCTATTATGAACTTTTAAATAAAGATTGGTTTATGACACTATTAGATTATAAAGATTATGCAAAAAAGAAAGAAGAAGCTTACAAGGACTATGAAGATAGAAATAAATGGGCAAAGAAAATGCTTGTAAATATAGCAAAGGCAGGATTTTTCTCATCAGACAGAACGATTGCAGAATATAATAAAGATATTTGGAAGTTGGGATAAGAAAAAATATCGAGTATTTGTTATCAGTTTGTTCGCAGATAGAAAAAAGATAAACATTTGCATTATTAAGGGTCGTTCTAAAAAACGACCCTATTTTTCTAGAGATTTGATTGTGCCCATACCCCCGAGCAATCTCACAAAGTTTGATGCTTGGGGTTTTAGATTAATCTTATATACAAAAATTATTCTTCTGTTTTTGGAGGAATCCGCATAAATATTTTATTGATACGATTTTTTTCCATATCTTCTACACGCAGAAATACTCCCTCTGGAGTAGGAATAGATTCTCCAACGGAAGGAAGGTGATCTAATAGACCAATCATATATCCACCAATTGTATCATAATCCTCAGAAATCAATTCTAAATTTAGCATATTACATAAATCATTTAAATTCAGAGAACCTTGCACGAGGTATTCTGAATCACTAATTTTTTGGATAGGGTCTTCTTCATCCATATCATATTCATCACGAATTTCCCCTACAATTTCTTCCAATAGATCTTCTAATGTAATCAATCCAGCAGTAGCCCCATATTCATCTAGTACAATGGCAATATTGATAGAAGATTTACGCATTTCTATCAGAAGTTCTGCTGTATTTTTGTGTTCATAAGTGTAGTATGGTTTGCGCAAAATATTACGAATAGAAAATTGCTCTTTATCTTCATAAAGCAGTAAGTCTTTCATATTGATAATACCTATTACATTGTCTGTAGAATCTTCATATACGGGAAGACGAGTGTATTTATTTTCCCGAAAAATTTCCAATAATTCTTGATAGGTGCTGTTGATATCAGCAAAGGTCATATCAATTCGAGGTACCATCACTTCTTTTGCTTGTGCATCACCAAAATCGAATACATTATTGATCATTTCACGTTCTTCGGTTTCGATAACACCTTCCTCGTGGCTTACATCCACAATAGTGCGGAGTTCATCTTCTGTCATAGTATTTTGGGCATTGGAAGCATCTACACGCAACAATATTAAAAATCCCATAGCTAACTTATTAATAAGAAAGATAGCGGGTGTAAGTATTTTCATTAACCAGCTAATAATTCCAGCATAAGCCAATGAAATATTGTCTGCATGAATGGTAGCAAATGTCTTAGGTGAAATTTCACCAAAAATAAGCACCAATATTGTTAAAATACCAGTTGCAATTCCGGCGCCTGCATTTCCAAAAATCTTTGTAGCAAGAGTAGTGGCTATAGAAGCAGAGGATAAGTTTACAATATTATTACCAATTAAAATAGCACTAAGCATCTTACCAGAATCATCTGTAATTTCCAATACCTTTTTTGCCCTTTTATTTCCTTCTTCTGCCATACTTCGAAGCCGGATTTTGTTTGAAGTAGTTAAGGCAGTCTCCGCAGAGGAAAAAAAAGCAGACAAAATTAATAAAATAATTACAATGATTAATTGTATGACGTCACTTGAGTCCAAGTACATCTCTGCTACTAAAAATATGGACAAAATTATCCATATCGAGAGCTTGAAAGTTCTCATGAACTTTTCTTACTGTTTCCTTCTGTATGTTTTGCAAGATACTAGGTATCTTTCTAGTCACAAGTTCTTATACAGTCCACAGTCGTTATTTCCCGACTAAGCCATCGGTACCATCCTTACAACTCCATCCTTAGGCTAATTTGTAAGTTTCTGCATCTCTCAAGTTTAGAATTGTATTAAAATTTTTATCTGTTTGGTCTAATTCTTTGCATTTCTTTTCTAGTTTTCTTCGAAACTCGTAGAATTTCTGGGAAGCAATTGCTTTGGAAAGATGCCTGTTCTTCATCATTCCTGCTACATTCAAATCTTCTATCTCTATCGTTTATCTCATGGATAATTGATTGATGTAGTCTGCACGAATGTTTTCTATTCTATGATGAAGTTTTTGTACCTTTAAGACTTGTTTTTGAATATTTTGTCTAGTAGCTTCTCCTTTCATTTTATACTTGCGTTTCTTTCAGTCCTCGTATTTCCTCGATAGACAACGCTACTTTCGTTTTAACTTTTTTCTAACTTTTTCATTCTTGCAGTTTGATTGATATTCTTCTTTCTAATGCCAGTACTCATTACTGCAAATTCTTTGATTCCTAAGTCAATTCTTATTCCAAAATCATACTCTTGAAATGGGGAAACTAACTTTGATGTTAAAAAAATCTTTGAAAAGCTCTATCTGCATTGAGGATACTTTGTTTTACAGATTTAGAGCTGACTTCTTTTATCCATGTATATTTGGGATTTTCTCTTACATAAACTTGATTCAACCATTTTGAAAAATTTATACCAGATACAAATGCTCTTTCTTTTTCATATCTCTGTTTATTATAAGCAAGATAGAAGTTATAGACAAACCTGCAAGTGCCAATGGTTTTGTGAATGATCTGCATTTGTTCCTGCGTTGGATTTAGTTCTGTTTTGTAACTCTTTAACAAGTTCCTTATCCCCCTTTCACACATGATATCACTTTTAAACACATTTGCCTATCTATTTAACAACTTAACTATCCTCCTTCAATACATTAATATAACGGAAGAAAAGGAATTTTGCAAGGAAATCACTAAAATTTAGGGAAATAAATGTTTCCTTACAGACAAAGGAATAGTTTCTTGAGATGTAGAATAAAATGACATTAAAGGGACATTCCATAAGACGGGAGGAAAGTAGAATGGAAAAGAAATTACAAAAGACTTCTGCTAATGGGCAAGGAGAAAGCAAAGTAGGCGTATCCACATTGTCTATATTAAAAATTTTATTAGCTATGTATATGGTAACAGGAGTTTTGTTAGTAATTTTATCTGCTATGCTTTATAAAATGCAGCTTAGTGAAAATGTGGTTTCTATAGGAATCGTAGTGATTTATGTGATTTCAGGAATTCTTGGGGGTTTCTTAAGCGGGAAAGTTATGAAAACAAAGAGATTTTTGTGGGGAATGATTATGGGAGGATGTTATTTCTTAATATTGGTTCTTGGATCCATTGTGTTTCAGAAGGGAATCAATATGGAAGTGTCAAGATTCTTTACAACTTTGGTTTTGTGTATAGGATCTGGAATGATAGGAGGGATGGCTAGTTAGGGAATTTTCTTAAATGCAAGGATATCATCTGTATATATCTGAGTACGCCTGAAAAAACAAGCAATCTTACAGAGTGTGATGTTTATAGTTAGAGACAAAAGGTTCAAATATAAGAGAACCTTTTGTCCTTAATTTATAACAATAGAAAGTTCACAAAGCGTACTTTCTATTGTTTTTTTATGCTCCGCCAGGTCCATCTTGTCTAGGGCGAGTAGATTCTGGTAATGGTTCTACTGGAGTTACAATTCGATCTTCTATTTGGCTCTCAGTACTATTAATTGGATAAGGAGCCGGAATGTCTACTTCAGTGATATCTATATTTTGTGGTACATCGATTTCTGGAATATTTCCATCATCATAGAGATTCATATTTAATTCCTCCTTTCAAAAGTTTATGGTAGTTATTATTTGAAATAATATTTAAGATTATACTCTTTAAATATAAGATCAAGGTTAAAAGTTTTGGTAGTTTAAGATTTTTTTAAGAAATTTCTTGAGTTTTATTTTTGAAATCTTTATTATAATAATTCAAGTAGTAGAGACAGTAAAAATGTTGAAAAATGCACAGAATGGAGGAAACAATGGAACAACAGACTATTCTAGTGGTGGATGATAATAAAGAGATTGTATTTTCCTTGGGAAAGCTGTTAGAGTATGAAGGATATAGGATTTTAAAGGCATATGATGGATTAGAAGCGCTAGAGGTATTAAATGAGAATATGGTGGATTTGATTTTGTTAGATGTAATGATGCCAAAATTAAATGGATTATCAGCACTTATGAAAATACGGGAAAATAATAAAATACCAGTAATTATTTTGTCTGCAAAGACACAAGAAAGTGATAAAGTTTCAGGACTTGTGATGGGGGCAGACGATTATATTGAAAAACCTTATAATCCAGCAGAACTTACTGCTAGAGTAGCGGCGCAGCTTCGACGTTATCATACTTGGGGTGGTAGCGCACCAAAACCGCAGGAAGACTTAATTATAAATGGAAGTCTTGTTTTGGACAGAAAGACAAAAAAAGCGATTGTAGATGGTGAGGAAGTAACTCTTACAGCCACAGAATATAAGATATTAGAGCTTTTTATGGAGCATCCTGGTCAAGTTTTTTCAGCAGAAAAAATTTATGAAAAAGTTTGGAAAGAAGTGGCAACTTATACAGTAGAAAATACAGTGATGGTGCATATCAGGCATATACGTGAGAAATTGGAAATTGATACAAAAAATCCAAAATATGTAAAGGTGGTGTGGGGGATTGGATATAAAATGGAAAAATATTGAAGGAAGTAGAAAAATCTAACATGTATAGAGATAATGGAAAAACAAAAATGGAAAAACAAAATGGAAAAAACCAAAATATATAAAGGTGGTGTAGGATATTGGATACCAAGCAGAAAAAGATAAAAGTGAATAGGCAATGGGAAGTTTTGTTAAAAAAATATTTAAAACGAGATGAGGTATGGCTAATTTTAGGAACAGCAGTTTCTGTGTTTGGATTTATATTATTAAAGGATATGCTAGGTTATCGCTATTTTGAAACAAAAAGTGTTCTCTGCATGGCCGGAATTATGAATCTTTGCTTTACAGTAGGAATAATAGGGATATTGAGATTTATTTTACAATATATTAATCAAAGTTGGAATATACAATCTCAAGATTTTTTTCAAGAATGGGAGCAGAAACAGAGAAAAATACAAGTAATATTAGGAATTATTACAGGAATTATGCTATTGTTAGCTATTTCAAGATATAATTATATGCTAAATCATTCTTGGAAATATGGTAATTTAAGTACTGGATATGTTCCCATAGGAACGGTTGTAATTCAATGGATTATATGTAGGTTGGTTATTAATTCTTATATGAGAAAACCTTTACAACTCTTTATGGAAAATATGGAACAGATCAATCAGAAAAATATAGAAGCTGCCCTTAGAAGTGAACAGATGAAAGTAGATTTGATTTCTAATGTTTCTCACGATTTAAAAACACCACTCACTTCTATGGTAGGTTATATTGAGTTAATGAAGAAAGAGGAATTAAGTGATGTATTGTTAGATTATGTGGAGGTACTTTCTAGAAAAGCTCAAAAATTAAAAGAAATGATAGATAGTTTATTTGATTTGGCTAAAACTAGTAGTGGCAATGTGGAGCTGAAGTTAGAGGTTCTAGAGATGAATCGTTTAATCGAACAAGTTCAAGCAGATATGGAAGATAGAATTATAAAAAGTGGTAGAGAAATAGTTGTAATACTTACCGAGGAACCTACTGATTTTACGGCTGATAGTAGTTACATGTATCGAATTATTCAAAATCTGGTGGAAAATGCTTTGAAATATTCCCAAGAGAATACTAGAATTTTTTTGAAATCTTCTATTATTCATGTAGAAAATACTGGAAAAGAGAATCAAAAAAAAGTAAGATTTGAAATTACTAATACAGCAGGATATCGAATGAACTTTACAAAGGAGCAAATTGTAGAACGATTTGCTAGAGGAGATGAATCAAGAACAACAGAAGGCAATGGACTAGGCCTTGCCATTGTTAATACTTATACAGTAGCATTAGGAGGAAGTTTTGAAGTTGCAATAGATTGTGACCAGTTTAAAGCATCTGTGATGTTTTAAGAATAATATGCTTACAATTTATTCCAAATTACCACTTTTTGTGTAGTATGCGCCTTGTCGCAAGAATGACAAGAACATTTTGAAATCGATTAGAATAAAATAAGCCCACAAAAAACTAACGGTTGCCATAATATAAATCTTTTGTTATAATTTAGCCTATATATGAACATTGGTAACTGTATATAGATGGTTGTGCTGAAAAATATAGGCAAAAGCTAAGGTTTCCTTCAGCGCGTAAAATATATAAGGTACAAATGTATGATATCAATCCAATTATTATAGAGTAGAGCACAAGGTGCTTATGAAAATTATTAGATAAGTGCAGATAAAAGGTCAGTAAAATAGGAAATCCATTGATTTTAAATAATAGGAAGTTCACATAATGCTTTGCATTTGAAAAAAAGTATGTTATAATATCTAACGATATTATAACACCAAGATGGGCATAAGATATCGTACTTACATCTTTGAATATCATTAATAGAAAAAGGAGTGATTATTATGAAACATATCAAAACATTAAATACAAGAAAATTACAAAACACTGTAAAAAAAGGTGGCTGTGGGGAATGTCAGACTTCCTGTCAGTCTGCATGTAAGACAAGCTGCACAGTGGGAAATCAAAGTTGTGAGAATAAATAATTTGAGCAAAAAGCATAGCATTTGGGGTGTTTTATTATAGTTGCATCGTTAATCATACTAAATACTCTTATGGTTATTTATTGTGAATATTTAGTATGTCAACTATCTATTTTTCATAGGGTATACCCTCTGGGCATCCCAAGATGGCCATTCGGCCGTTTCATAGGGTATACCCTCTGGGCATCCCAAGATGGCCATTCGGCCGTTTCATAGGGTATAAAATTTTAAGCATAGACCGTTCGAAGTTAAATACCACGCAGCAAGCTCTGGGGATGACTTAAATTCTTTTTAAGTTTGCCCCAAGGGGCGAGGGATTTGACCCTCGTAGCATTTGCCAAATATCCGTGCATACCCACAGGGCACTTAGCGCGGCGTTTGGCTCATTGCTCGCGGGAATAACGAGCGGTCATTTGTGTGTTTTTAATTCTATGGGATAAAGGGAAGTATACACTCATGCGAGAAAGAGAATATTGTTAAAGCAACCACATAGGGTGTTATATTTAGTAAAAAAAGAGGAACGCAGGTTACAGCGTAATATCTCAAAAGGATATAAGAATGGTAAGAAAGGAGAAAGTTATTGTAAAACAAGTAACCTTATAAAAAGAGAACTTATAAGTAGTATATCTAGAAATAATGAAAAAAGTATATACAAGAAAGTAGGAATAGAACATAAAAGTTTATAGCTTTTTATAAGTTTTCAGTAACGGAACTGGCAGTGGTTTACCAGTATAAGAACAATGGTTATAATATTGTTTTAGATGTCAATAGTGGAGCAGTCCATGTGGTAGATAATGTTGCCTATGATGTTATTCCGCTGTTTAAGACAAATACAAAAGAAGAAATTTTATGTAATCTAAAACAGAAATATTCAGAGCAAGAAATAGAAGAAAGTTATAAGGAAATAGAAACATTAGTACAAGAACATCAACTTTTTACTACAGATGAATATGAAAATTATATAGAGCAGTTGAAAGAGCGGCCTACCGTAGTGAAAGCATTATGTCTACATATTGCTCACGATTGTAATCTTGCTTGTCGATATTGTTTTGCAGAAGAAGGAGAATATCATGGTAGAAAGGCAATGATGTCTTTTGAAGTTGGGAAAGCCGCATTGGATTTTTTAATTGCAGAATCTGGCAATCGTCGTAACTTGGAAGTGGATTTTTTTGGCGGTGAACCTTTAATGAATTTTGAGGTAGTAAAGAAACTAGTTGCATATGGCAGAGAGCAAGAGAAAATTCACAATAAAAATTTTCGTTTTACGCTGACTACGAATGGTGTATTATTAAATGATGATATTATGGAGTTTGCCAATCGAGAGATGGCAAATGTGGTATTAAGTATTGATGGAAGAAAAGAAGTAAATGATACGATGCGACCTTTTCGAACGGGAGCAGGCAGTTATGATTTGATTGTACCAAAATTCCAAAAATTTGCAGAAAGCAGGAAGCAAGAAAAATATTATGTGCGAGGAACTTTTACTCATAATAATCTTGATTTTTCTCAAGATGTATTGCATCTTGCAGAGTTAGGCTTTCATCAGATTTCAGTGGAACCAGTAGTAGCACAACCTACAGAAAGTTATGCGCTAACAAAGGAAGACTTGCCTAAGTTATTTGAAGAGTATGATAATCTTGCAATAGAAATGATAAAGCGGCATAGGGAAGGAAAAGATTTTAATTTCTTTCATTTCATGATAGATTTAGAGGGAGGTCCCTGTGTAGCAAAACGTTTGTCAGGTTGTGGTTCTGGAACAGAGTATCTTGCTGTTACGCCTTGGGGTGATTTCTATCCTTGTCATCAATTTGTGGGAAATGAAGAATTTCTTATGGGAAATGTTTGGGAAGGTATTAAGAATACAAACATACAGAAAGAATTTAAACAATGTAATGTCTATGCAAAAGAAAAATGTAAGGATTGTTTTGCCAAATTTTATTGCAGTGGAGGTTGTGCTGCTAATTCTTATCATTTTCATGGAAGTATTACAGATGTGTATGATATTGGCTGTGAACTGCAGAAAAAACGGGTAGAATGTGCGATTATGATAAAAGCTGCATTAGCAGAAGAACTGTGACTATGAAAGTGTGATATGGCTAAATAGTTGCAACATAAATAGTAAAGAGAGGAAAGGAACATGAAGAAAAATAAAGCTTTGGGGATTCTGGTTCTAATTCTGGCAATTATGGCAGGTATGAGCTGGTATGCAGCAACCATTATCTCAACAGTCGGTGTAGGAG
>CAJUHG010000027.1 GCA_910586005.1 uncultured Lachnospiraceae bacterium
TCTGAGGGTTTATAGGTATCCCTTGAACAACCTAAATACATTATACAAGGAGGCAAGTATTTGAAAAATTTTATATGTATATTGTTATCTTGTCAATTGTTAATTGCAAATGCACAAAGCATATTACCTATAACAATTGTGCAAAATAAAATAGAACAAGAAAAAATAATAGAAAATAAAACATTTCAAGAGGAAACAAAAGAAATAGGAAAAACAAGAAAAGCAAAAGAAGAAAAAGAAACAGAAGAAGCAAGAAAAAAGAAAGAGAAAGAAAAAACAGAAGAAGCAGTAGAAGAAACCAAAAAAGCAAGAGAAACAGAGGAAGAAGTAGAAGAAACGAAAGAAGTAAAAGAAACAAGAGAAGTGAAAGAAAAAATAGAAATGGAAGAAAAAGAAAAGGAGGAAATTAAAGAAGATTTAGAAAAAAATTTTAGAATTTCAGAGTTATATTCATCAGAAAGAGAATTGTACAAGAAGAAAAGTGGTTATTTTTATATTTTTGTTCGAAAAGAAGGAGAAAAGTTAGAAGATGGGGTTTGGTATCGAATTGCTATGAATGTTGATAGTTTATCTGCACAAGTTCCCCAAAAAATTAATTGGAGCATGAAATATTTGAAAGAGCAAAAGGGAAGTGTTTCAAATATCAATCATTGGATATGGAGTAATTTACAATTTCTACCAACAGGATCTTCAGGGGATACAGGCGTGCATTCTTTGCAATTAGAGCAAAAGAAAGTCTGGAAAACGGGACAAGATGGGTATGGAACAAATCCAATATTTGGAGAATGGGCAGATAACTTGGAAGATTTTAAAGAGATGGGACTGCCCTATCCACAAAGATATTATATGTTATGTGGACAATTTTTGTTTCAAATGCCTGGGTATCGTATGTATTTTGATACATCTGTATTTGAAAATATGGATAGCATGGATATTGAGAAAGAAAATGCTCAAATACAAAAACAAGATGATAAATTGAATAAAGGAGAAAAATCTTGGACTGGTGATGGATATTTTCAATTTGCCATTGATACAAATAACGTAGGAATGACAGCTTCAGGAGCTTCAGGAGAATTTCATCATTCTATTTATGGATTTTATTTAAAGCCTAATAAATATACGATAAAGTATAATAAAAATGGTGGTACTGGAAGCATGTCAGCACAAAAAAATTTACAATACGATAAGACAAGTACTTTAAAACGTAACACATTTACACGTACTGGATATAAATTTACTGGTTGGAAGGATGAAAGTGGAAATTTCTACGATGATGAAGAAGAGATAATAAATTTAACAACAGAACATGGAAAAACCGTTACATTATATGCTCAGTGGCAGCCAAATGAATTATTAATACTCTACCATGCAAATGGAGGTAGTACAAAATCTGATTATAGTTTACAAAATAATATTATAAGCAAGAATGGAATATATATAGAAAAACATGTTATTTATAATGAGACGGAAAAAATAAATCTACATAATGTTGGAAATCTTCTAAGACGTGAAGGATATCATATAGATCCATCAAATGCATGGTGTATAAAAAAGGCGAATGGAACAGCAATATCCCAAGAAGAAATAACCATTCCTAAAGAGTTACTAGAATTATTAAAAGATAGCAGTCAGATTGTAATATTATATGCTAATTGGAAACCCAATACTTTATCAGTGGGATATCATGCAAATGGAGGAGATATTATAGGTACACCAAGCAGAGATATAACTACTTTTGTAAGTAATTGGACCTATCATACAGAGGCAAAAACTCCCGCTAAGATGTCCTCTTTTGGTTTATCTAGATTAGGATATAAAAAGAAAATTGGAAAAGAGTGGAACACTAAGGCAGATGGAACAGGGAGAGCTTTTGACCAGAATGTTACATATCTAATGACAGATTACGCACCAAATTTAAAAACTGGAAATAGAAATTTAACACTATATGCACAATGGGAACCAAAGATTTATACGATTCAATTAGATTGTCAACTCAAAAACCCAAAAAATATAGGGACAGATGTGATTTATGAAAAATATGAAACGGGTTGGTATTTAGATGTAGAAGGCAGAAATATTCTACATAATAAAAAGATAAATAAAAAAATTGAAATTCCCAAAAAAGAAGGATATCAGTTTAAAGGATATTTTACAAAGAAATCTGGTGGCATAAAAATGATAGATGCATCAGGAAATTTGACAACGAATGGGATAGCAAACTATCAAATTTTACAAAATACTACTTGGTATGCACAGTATGAATATAAGATTATCTGTGAGGATTATGCAGATATTCCATGTGATTTTCAAAAGACAGATCTAGATGTTAGAGAAGATATAGGATTTTTAATCAATTATGATAAAAAGACTAAAAAGATAATTGTAAAAACCAATCAAAAAACTTGTACTGTAACTTTAATAGGTAAAAAAGCAGGGATAAAAATTGGGAAATTTCAGTCTTCTATATTGGGCAATTCTATTTCTGCTACTTCAGAAAATACAAAAAATATATTTCTATCTATGGTACCTTTAGAAGGTGCCGCATATCAAATAAAAATAACAGTAGAAGGAAAAATTATTTGTGATAGATTAATTTATTTTCAAAATGGAAGATTTCGTACACTTGTAAAATTAGGTGTAAAAGAAGGAAAAATAGTAAAACAAGGAACAAACATTTCTGGAAGTAGGTGGGGAACAGAAAGCAATTATTTTATGTATCAATATGTAGAGTGTTCAGAATTAAAAAATATTATAGCTCCTGGAACTGTGTATCGTTATTTTCAATATAAGGATGTTAATATAGCATATAATGGAAATGGAGCGACTTTTGGAGCAAATATGTTAGAAACAGGCGTTTCTCTTGAAAATATATATCAACTCCGAAAAAATGAATTTACTAGAAAAGAAATTCAGACAAAACAGACAGTAGATAAAAAGAAATATAAATGTGAAGTAACATATGCATTTATAGGATGGAAACTTGGAACTGATAAATTTTATCAAGAGCACGAACAAGAGGAATTAACAAAAATTTATGGAAATACAGTGAAAGCTTCTATGGATTTAAGTAAGACCCTAGAGCCTATCGAAACTTATAAAATAGTCTCTCCAATAGTAGTTGAAAATATAATATTAAATCAAAATTTAATAAAAAATAAAGAAAAAATAGAAAATAAAAATTTAATAAATAAAAAAAAGGAATTAAACAATACAAAAATTAAAAAAAATATATCTGAATATATTAATATATGCGCAGAATGGAACGCATTTCCTACTCTTGTGATAACACCAGGAAAAGAACTAGAATTTTATGAGGGCGAAAGCGTAACAAAGGAAGATTTAATAAAAAATCTAATTGCTCATGATGAAGAAGATAATTGTAAAGATACTATTTTTTATAAAGAAAATCTAAATAATAAAATTAGAATTGTAAAAATATTTTATCCGAAATCTAAGAATGGAAGTCAAAAATCTTATGAAAAAATATATGAAGAGGATGTGGCAAAAGATTTTTTGTTAGACACATATTACCTGAAATTAGAACCTGAAGAAACTATAGAAGTACAGGTCACCTTTGCTGTTACTGATAGTAATGGGAATACTACAAAAGAAGTATTCCCAGTTAAAGTAAAATATAATAATTATCCAGAAATTAACAGTGAAGATATTTTTTATTATTTTAAAGAAGAGGCAAATAGAGGTGAGATTACAGAAGAAACATTAATAAAAAGAGCTATAGCAAAAGATATAGAAGATGGAGAAATTACCAATAAATTACAATTAAAAGATTTTAACCCAGAAATTATATGTATGCAAACGGAAGTTAAAACAGAATTTAATATTATATATCAAGTGGTAGACGCCTATAAAAAAACTACTTATAAAACAGTCAAACTTATAATATGGGATGAAGAAGCTATCCTTGCAGAAAAACCAAAAGCTTATGTGAGATATATCTCTCCTAAATATTTAAATACATTAGAAGCGTATTCTATTTGGAGAGAATCTGATAATTATGAATATCTTACAGAAATTCTTTCAAATGAAGTACCCTTAGAAACATGGAATTTTACTCATAAAGATGTGCTTGCAATTAAAGAATGGCTTGCAACAGGAGGAAAAGATAATTTTAAAATAGGACAAGAAACAAATAAAGCATTTTTATCAAAGTTTTCTTTTTGTAAAGAATAAAAATTTTTCATATTCTATCATATTATATAGTTATATAGTTTTTAAAAATTGCAAATATAGTTTTTAAAGATTGCAAAGGCACAAGGAAATTTTATTTTCATAGGATTAACTTGTGCCTTATAGTTCATGACAATACAAAGTTCACAAAGAAAGCTTTCTATTGTTTCACTTTGCTACTTTTTGGGCAAAAGAAGAATCCACTAAATCTTGATAGGAAGGTCTATTTGTAAGTTCTCCAGCATCTGAAAGAATGTCTAACAACAACTCAAAACTGGATTCTTCAAAGATAAGATTTTCTTTCCAAGTGTCTTGTTTGTGATATCTAGCAACGATTTTAGTAATTGTTTCTAAATCAGTTTCTTTAAATTGTGGAGAAATTAATTTTGCAATTTCTTCTGGTGTATGAGTAAGTGTATAATCTAAGCCTTTTTGAAGAGCAGTTGTAAATTTTTGTATAATATCAGAATGTTCCTTTAGATAACTAGCCTTTGCACTAAAGGCAGTATAAGGTACATAACCCGAATCTACACCAAGGGAAGCAATTACATAACCAGAACCTTCTGTCTCAAGCGTCGTTGCACCAGGCTCAAATTCAACAGAAAAATCTCCTTTTCCTCCGGCAAACGCAGCAGCAGTAGAACCAAAATCAATGCTTTGATCAATAGAAAGATCTGCGGCAGGATCAATATTGTTTTGTTTTAGAATATATTCAAATACCATTTCTGGCATCCCACCTTTTCTTCCACCAAGAACTTCTTTTCCACATAAGTCAGACCAAGTAAAATTTGGCATTTCTTCACGAGCGATTAAAAAATTTCCAGCACGTTGTGTTAGTTGGGCAAAATTTACTACATAATCTGTAGAACCTTCATTATAGGTGTAAACAGTAGTTTCTGGTCCCATAAATCCAATATCTGCTTCACCAGAAAGGACAGCAGTCATGGTTTTATCTGCTCCAAACCCTGTAATAAGTTCCAAATCAATACCTTCTTCTTTAAAATATCCTTGTTCAATTGCAACATACATTGGTGCATAAAAGATGGAATGTGCAACTTCATTTAGTGTAACTTTTATTAAAGTTTTATCAGTTTTTTTGTTTTTTGAATTAGTAGAGCATCCTGTAATAGTTGTAAAAATAATAGTAATACAAATAGCTATTGAAATAAATTGAGATAAACTTTTTTTCATAAATTCCTCCAACAACATGATGATATCTTTAAGAAAGAATGGATGAATTATTTATTCAACCATTAGACCTTTTGTTTTTATAAAATATGTAGAAAAAGAAAAGTATGTTACCATTATTAGCTTGTAATTCTAAAATAAAACAGTTAAAATAATGATGGTTGTTTCGTACCTACTTATATCCCTGAGGTGATCCGCCGCAAGCGGGAAATCTCTCAAAATGAGATTTTTTTGTAGATTAAGAAAAGAGGAAGTAATTATATGTTAGATAAGATGGATTTGCATACCCACACCATTGCAAGTGGACATGCCTATAATACACGTAATGAAATGATTAAAGCAGCAACAGAACAGGGACTTGAAGTCTATGCTATTACAGAACATGCACCAGCTATGCCTGGAAGTTGCCAAAGTATGTATTTTATGAATTATCGCGTATTACCAAGAAAATTTGAAAATATGACAGTATTATATGGAGTAGAATTAAATATTGTTGATTATGCAGGTCATGTAGATTTGCCAGAATCTATATTACAAGAGATGGATTTGGCTTTAGCAAGTATCCATACACCTTGTTATACATCAGGAAGTATAATAGAAAATACAAATGCCTATATTGGGGCAATGAGAAATCCTTATGTTAATATAATTGCTCATCCAGATGATAGTCGTTTTCCTATTGACTATGAAATTTTGGTAAAAGCTGCAAAAGAATATCATGTAATTTTAGAAGTAAATAATGCTTCTTTATCTCCGAAAAGTTTTCGTGGAAATCCTAGAGAAAAATACAAGGAAATGTTAAATTTATGTATAAAATATCAAGTTCCTATTGTAATGGATTCAGATGCACATGTAGATATAATGGTTGGAAATCATAGATATGCACAAGAAATGTTAAATAGTGTTGATTTTCCAGAGGAACTAGTAATAAATTATCATTTAGAAGTGTTAAAAGATTATCTTAATTATGCAGGAGAATAATACTTTTTATATAAGAATACTTTTTATAAAAGATAAAAATTTATTTACTTCATAACTTTAATATGTTAAAATCACTACATAAAATAATGGTATAGACCACTAATTACATAAAGGAGAATGGCATATGAGCAAAAAAATAAGAACGGAGGCCGTAGACCATTTGTTTGAAGCGGTATTAAGCTTAAAAAGTAAAGAAGAATGCTATACATTTTTTGAAGATGTATGCACAGTAAATGAATTATTGTCATTATCACAACGATTTGAAGTTGCTAAAATGTTGCGAGCACAGAAAACATATTTGGATATTGCTGAGAAAACGGGTGCATCTACTGCTACTATCAGTAGAGTGAATCGGTCATTGAATTATGGAAATGATGGATATGATATGGTGTTTGCAAGAATGGATGTAGATAAAGAGACATAGTTTAAGCGTGATAACATAATGATAAACAATAGAAAGCACGCTTCGCGAACTTTCTATTGTCATGAACAAAAGTAAAAATCCGGAAAGGAAATGCCTTATGATATTAATATTAAAATTTATTTCCTTATTTCCGGATTTTTATCTATAAATATTAGGATTCAAAATTTTTCATATGTTTTTCAGAATTTTTTGTATGTTTTTCTGTAGTAGTAACATTTTTAGTAGTTTGCATATCTATTATTTTTTCAATAAGTTGCTTTTTTATATAAACATCAAAGCTTAACATGCATAAAAAAGAAAAAAGTTGTAAATCATTTTTTTCTTCTTCTTTTATATTTTTATCCAAATTTAAAAAGGTTTTTTGGCTAGTATGATATTTTTTTGTAATATCTTCTTGAAGATTTAAAATTTCAGCATTTTCTAAATGAAATACCTCAGAATAGATATTTTCTAAATTTAAGTTTATATCTGAAGCAAAATAGCGTTCCATAATTGGATTTAATACAGCCTGAATATCTCCAATACTTAGAATATTTTTAAAATAATAAATAAAAATTAGAGCCAATAAATGTTCTTTGGAGTATTTTTTCTTTACAGGAGGAGGAAGTAAGTTATTTTTGGCATAATTGTTAATCATGGTTTTTGTAAGTACTTTATCTTCTGGATAACGCTTAGAAGTGGCGAGTTGTGCATCCATAAAAGTAGTTACCTGGTCCATATATAAATCAATATTGGGAAGTTCCTCTGGTTTAATATAATCAATGCGGGAAAGGCTATCTAATATACTATTTAATAGATCTTTTTCATCAATTTTCATTTGTTTCACCTCAAAAATCATTATATAGTATTAAAAACCAGATAACAAGTGTTTTGTGTTATTTTATTCCTGAACACTTTTTTCTTGACACAAAATTTCACAGAAAGTATACTTAGAACAGTGAAAAATCATCATATTATGGGAACAGTAAGTTGAAGAAAAAAGTACCATTTGGGAAGGGGCAGAAATTATGGAACAGAAAACACTTCGAGAGGAAGATATTTACCGATTTGTGGATGCAGCTTTGGAGATTATTATAAGATTTGACAGGACAGGTAAAGTATTGTTTGGAAATAAACAAGCAAAAGAAGATCTGGGATATGGAGAAGAATTAGTGGGACTTAGTTTTTTTACATTGTTTCCAACAGAATTACAACAAGATATGAATCATTCAGAAAATTTTATAGAAATTATGACATGTATGAAGGAAAGTATGATGTATCGTAAAAATGGAACTTGTTTTCCAGTCCGTATGACTACTATAGTAGAAGGGGAACAAAATCTACTTTTTGCCATTAACGTTGCAAAACGAATTGAAACCGAGAGAAAACTTGTTCGTATGAAAGAAGAAATGGAAGAGACAATTAAGGTAAGAAATGAATTTGTAGCAAATGTAACTCATGAATTGCGAACTCCAGTGAATGGCATTAAAGGACATGTAAATAATATGTTAGAAGAAGGAGTAACAAATGATCAAAAGCGTATTCTAGATATTATTACACGTTGTTGTGAAAATATGTCTGCAATTATCAATAATATTCTAGATTTTTCCAAACTAGAAGCTGGAAAATTTACTCTTGAGCAAAAAGAGTTTGATTTTTATCAAATGGTAAATCATGCGGTGGAAACAAATATTACAGCGATTAATTCGAAAGGTTTACATATAATGGTAAATATTGACAAGACAATTCCTACTTATTTAATTGGAGATGAATTGCGTTTAACACAAATTCTCAATAATCTTTTGTCTAATGCAGTGAAATTTACTAGTGTAGGATATATCAATATAGAAGTAACAAAAACAGTACAATTTGATGATGAGATTGAATTGTTTTTTGTAGTGTCTGATACAGGGATTGGAATTTCTCAGGAAGAAAAGGATAAATTATTTAAAAGTTTTTCTCAAGTGGATGCTTCTATTACTAGAAAGTATGGAGGCACTGGATTGGGGCTTAATATTACAAAACAGTTAGTGGAACTTATGCATGGAAGTATACATCTTGATAGTGAAAAAGGAAAAGGAAGTAGCTTTTCTTATTCTGTAAGACTACATGTAGCACAGAATAAGAAAGAAGAAAATAAAGTTCGTGAACGATTTGAATTTATCAATCAAAATCAGGATATGTCAAGATATGAGAACATTGGTGAACTCTTCCGATTTGGAAGTACCGAAAATATAGCAGAAATGCAAAGTAAAATGGAAAAATTGATTATATGTATGGAAGTGGGAGCATGGGACAAGGCGGAAACTTTTGCACATAATATCAAGGCATTGGTAGAGCAGGCACCTCAAGATGTGAAAAAGGCTGCTTTTCGTCTAGAGATGAATGTAAGGAAAGAAAAGTATGACAAGAGCATGGAGCAGTATAATAATTTGAAAGCTTTATTTGAGGAAAATATCGGAGGAATATAAGAATGGAAAATATTGAAAAATCTGGTACAGTGCCACAGATTTTAATTGTAGATGATGTAGATGCAAATTTGATGATTTTAGAGAACATTATTGAAGAGATGGGATATGTTCCATATTGTGCATTAAGTGCAAATGAAGCTACAACTTTACTTGCAGAACGATTACCACAACTGATTCTTTTAGATGTGTTTATGCCTGAAATGGATGGATATGAATTTTGTGAACGGTTAAAAGAAAATCCAATTACTAGGGATATCCCAATTATATTTATTTCAGCGGCAGATTCTAGCGAAGATAAAGTAAGAGGATTTAAATTAGGGGCAGTTGATTATATTGGAAAACCTTTTGAAGTAACAGAAGTTACCATGCGTGTTAGAAATCATTTGAAAATTTATGAGATGCAACAAGAATTGGAATTGAGTAATCGTCGTTTGCATAGTGTAATTAGTAGTCAAGCAAGAAGAATTGAAGATGAACAGAAAAATATTTTGTATGCACTTGCGACCCTAACGGAAGAAAAGGATACAGATGTACAATATCATTTGGATAAAGTTTCTTATAATTGTCGGCTGCTTGCCCAAAGTCTTCAGTTTAGTCCAGAATTTTCAGAAGAAATATCAGAAAGTTTTATCAATACGATAGAGGTGGCGGCTAGATTACATGATATTGGAAAAATTCAGACTCCCTGTAATATTTTAATGAAACCAGAAGTTTTCGAAATAGAAGAAATGAAAATTATAAAGCGTCATGTAGAGCAAGGGACAGAAATATTAGAACGTGTATATGCAAGTATGCCTGAAAATAGTTTTTTACCTATGGCAATTGAAATTGTCCGTTGTCATTATGCCAGATGGGATGGAAATGGATATCCTGAAAACATTAATGGGAAAGATATTCCATTATCAGCAAGAATTGCCATAATTGTAGATACTTATGATATTTTGATAGGAGAAGGAAGCTCTAAGAGTAACTATAATAAAGAAGAAAGCCTTGATTTTATTAAGAAGGGGAGCGGAATATTGTTTGATCCAGAGATTGTAGATGTGTTTTTAAAAATACAAAAACAGCTAGTCCCCAGATTTGACAAATAAAGCTGAATATAGTACCATAAACGATAAGGTATAGATAATATAAAATCTGATAGAAGTTTATCTTGGAGCTAATAAAATTTCCATTTTTATTCCCACGAACAATAAGTTAAATAGTCGCACTTATGCGAATTTTAGCAGATGGTGCGAGGGGCCAATACTAAGCAGTTTGCTGTATGACAAGTTTGACAATCCATTTGTTTGCTGTGGAGTATTTGAATTTTGATAAGTTATAACAAAATCGGGAGTAAAACTCCCTCTGAGATAGCCTTTGACAAATACAAAAATAAATGATTCTTAACAAGAATGTCAAAGTGCCCTTGAAGTGATAGGAGTAAGTAAGATGATTACGGAGCAGGAATTTCATCGGATTGTAGTTTATGTAAAGCAGAAGTATGGCATAGATCTTAGCGGAAAACAAATATTAGTAAATGGAAGAATGGAAAATTATCTTCTGCGAAATGGCTACAGTGGATATGATGAGTATATGACAAAAGTGGAGAAAAATCCCAAAGGTGAGGAAGCGCGTAATTTAATTAATGTATTGACTACAAATCATACATATTTTATGCGAGAGTTTGAACATCTAGATTATTTAAGGCGAATAGTGCTTCCACAGATTAAGAAAAAAGAAGAAGTAACAAAAGATATTCGTATTTGGTCAGCAGCATCTTCTACTGGGGAAGAACCATATACAATTGCTATGGTATTGAAAGATTATTTCGGTCTAGAGCATAATAAATGGGATACTAGGGTGCTTGCAACAGATATTTCTACTAGGGTATTGGAGCTTGCTCAAAGGGGAATATATTTGAAAGAGCAATTAGATCCATTGCCTGAAAATTGGCGTAGGCGTTATTTTGCTAGAGTTAATGAATTGGAATATCAGGTAAAACCAGAATTAAAGAGGGAAGTTATTTTTAGACAATTCAATCTAATGAATCCTTTTCCATTTCAAAAAAAATTTCATGTAGTATTTTTGCGAAATGTTATGATTTATTTTGATGATGATACAAAACGTCAGCTTCTCCGAAGAGTTTATGATTATCTGGAAACAGGCGGTTATTTGTTTGTGGGAACTACAGAATCTATTGATAGAAGAGGAATTAATTTTCAATATGTAGAACCTTCTATATATCGTAAGTAAACATAATATGCCTGTTTATACAGGCGTCACCATATTATGAAAGTATAAAGAAAGCAGGAAGACAGGATGCGTAAAATCAGAGTATTAGTAGTAGATGATTCCATGCTATTTCGTAATCTGTTGGTACAGAGCTTGAATGAAGACCCATACATAGAAGTGGTGGCACAAGCAGGAGATGCTTATGCAGCAAGAGATGCAATTTTACAGTATCGACCTGATGTAATGACATTGGACGTAGAAATGCCAAGAATGGGTGGAATAGAATTTTTAAGAAAGCTGTTGCCACAATATCCATTGCCCGTTGTAGTAATTAGCGCAATGGATGCAAAGGTATTTGATGCCATAGAAGCAGGCGCAGTGGATTTTGTTTGTAAGCCTAGCACCATAGATCGTGAAAAAGTTAGCTCCTTTTTAAGAAAAGAATTAGGAACTAAAATTAAGATTGCATCTACTGTTAAGGTTGGAAAAATGAAACGTCCGGAAGCATTTCCGGTAAATCATTTAACTACATTAAAAAGTAATATGGTTATTGCCATAGGAGCTTCCACAGGTGGAACAGAAGCAATATATGATGTAGTACGTCAGTTCCGAAAGGATATTCCAGGTGTTGTAATTGTGCAACATATGCCACCAGGCTTTACAGAAATGTATGCCAATAGATTAAATAATCAATGTCAAGTAGCAGTGAAAGAAGCAGTTACTGGAGACAGAGTATTACCAGGACAGGTATTGATTGCACCTGGTGATAAACAGATGCGCCTAGTGAAAGTAAATGGTATGTATCAAGTAGAATGCAGATTTGGAGAAAAAGTAAGTGGACATTGTCCTTCTGTAGATGTATTATTTCAATCTGTAGCAAAGACTGCAAAAAAAGATGCAGTTGGTGTAATACTTACTGGCATGGGTGGTGATGGAGCAAAGGGATTGTTAGAGATGAGAAAAGAAGGAGCAATTACCATCGGTCAGGATGAGGCTAGTTGTGTAGTGTATGGTATGCCTAAAGTTGCTTATGATATTGGTGCAGTTCAGTATCAGATGGAGCTTTCAAATATAGCAAATAAAATATATAATGTTTTAAAAGCCAACTAGAAAGGAGAGTAGAGTTTATGAAAATTTTACTGGCAGAAGATGATTTTGCAAGCCGCAAATTCATGACAAATTATCTAGAAAAATATGGAGAATGTGATATTACTGTAGATGGTGAAGAAGCAGTAGATGCATTTTTAATGGCTCTAGATGATGATGAGCCATATGATCTAATATGCTTAGATGTAATGATGCCTGTGCTAGATGGTTATCAAGCATTAAAGGCAATTAGAGATATTGAGAGGGAACGTGGGATTAAGGGTAATGATTGTGTAAAAATTATTATGACCACTGCATTGAATGAGGAAAGAAATGTAAAAAAGGCATTTGAGATGGGATGTACCGTATATTCTGGAAAACCTATCGACTTGCAAAAATTTGAAATGATTTTAAAGAAGTTGGAATTGATATGATGGCAGCAGGAGGAAATGATTTGAAAAAATACAGTAGGAAGAGAGGGGGACTAAAATAATGGCAGAAGATTTTAATACAGACAGTATGCTAGATATGTTTTTGTATGAGAGTGAACAGCTTTTAGAAAATCTACAAAATACTGTACTGGAGAAAAAAGATGAAGATTGTTTTGATGAAACCTCCATCAATGAAATTTTTCGTGTCATGCATACCATAAAGGGATCTTCAGGTATTATGATGTATGAGAATATCACAAAGGTGTCTCATAAGTTGGAAGATGTTTTTTATTATCTAAGAGAGTCCCATCCAGAAAATGTTCCACATTTGGAACTAGTAGACCATGTTCTTGATGTATCTGATTTTATTACAGGAGAATTAGATAAGATTAAAGAAGGTGAAACACCAGACGGTGATGAAAGTAAGATTGTAGAAGAAATTGATAAATTTTTAAAGAAAATCAAAACGGGGATAGAAGAAAAAGGAAAAGAGTTGCCACCAGAAAATACTTATGTGGCACCCAGCCAATTTTATATTGCCCCTACTGGAAATGAAAGTTATAAGTATTACAAAGCTTCTATTTATTACAGAAGTGATACACAAATGTGTAATATTCGTGCTTATACAGCAGTATTTTCACTAAAAGAAGTTACAGAGGATATGGAATATATTCCTGATGATATTATTACAAATGAAGAAAGTGGAACTACAATTCTAGAAGATGGTTTCCATATGTTGATTAAGTGCCAATGTTCTAAAGAAGAAATAGAAAATGCTATTGGTGATACTTCAGGAATGGAACGAGTGGAAATCAATGAATGTACACAACAAGAATTTGAAATGGGATTCCATGATCGAGGACAGGAACCAATTATTATTGAATTAGATGATAAAGATAAAAAAGAAGCTGGTAATAAACAGGAGAAAAAAGAGCCTGCACCTGGTGATTATGTAATCAAGGGAAAAGAATCAGGAAAAGGAAAGAAATTAGCAAAGAACCAGCCGAAACCTTCTCCAAAGCAATCTTATATCAGTGTGAATGTTGAAAAAATGGATGCTTTGATGGATATGATTGGAGAACTTGTTATCTCAGAAGCAGTTGTGTTACAAAATCCTGATTTGAAAGTGCCAGGTCTGGATTTAACAAATTTCCAAAAAGCAGCAAGTCAACTTTCTAAAATTACAACCGAACTTCAAGATGTTATTATGTCTATGCGTATGATGCCATTGACTAATACCTTCCAAAAAATGAATCGAATTGTATTTGATGTGTCTAGAAAATTGGGTAAAGATATTGAATTGGAAGTAATTGGAGAAAATACAGAAGTTGATAAAAATATTATTGAACATATTTCTGACCCTCTAATGCACTTAATACGTAACTCTGTAGATCATGGAATTGAGGCAAAAGAGGATCGTATTGCCGCTGGAAAGAATCCAAAAGGAAAAATTACCTTAGAAGCTAAGAATGAAGGTGGAAAGGTATATATTATTGTTAGAGATGATGGTAAAGGTCTAAATAAACAAGTTCTATACAATAAAGCAAGCAAAAATGGTTTAATTGGAAATCGTGCTATGTCAGATTTTACAGATAAAGAAATTTATCAGTTTATTACTTATGCAGGTTTTTCAACAAAAGAGCAAGTAACAGAGTATTCTGGACGTGGCGTTGGAATGGATGTAGTAGTAAAAAATATACAATCCATTGGTGGCAAATTAGAAATTGACAGTATGGAAGGTGTCGGTTCAGAAATGACGATGAAGATTCCATTGACCTTAGCAATTATCAATGGAATTGTGATGCAAGTAGGTAACTCTACATTTGTAATAGAAACAAATGCGGTAAAAGAATTTGTAAGAATTACAAGAGAAATGATTGTAAAAGAGCCAGATGGAGAAGAGTATGTAATGCTTCGAGGTGAGTGCTATCCATTTATTAGATTGAATGAAATGTATCATCTCTTAGGGTCAAATACAGATATTGAAGATGGTATCGTAGTAGTATTAGAACATGAAAATAAATATATCTGTGTATTTATCGATCAGTTGATTGCAGAACAGGAAATTGTAGTAAAACCAATTCCTTCTTATGTAAGAAAAGTACAAGGACTTTCAGGATGTACCCAGCTTGGTGATGGAAGCATTGCATTGATTCTAGATATTGCAGGATTAATTGCTGGACAGGAAAGGAGTTAAGCCATGGCAGAAGAATTTCAGGATGAGTTAGAAGAACTACACGAAATGGAAGAAGATGCACAAAAAGGAATGTTTATGACATTTCGTATAGGAGACGAGTGCTATGGAATAGCAATCAATTATGTAAATGAAATTATTGGTACTCAGGCAATTACTGCAGTTCCAGAGGTAGAAGATTATATTAAAGGTCTCATTAATATTCGTGGAAAAATTATACCAGTTATTGATGTAAAAGTACGTTTTAAACAAGATCCATTTGAATATACAGACCGTACTTGTATTATTGTAATCGATGTAAAAGGCACAATGGTAGGATTAATTGTTGAACAAATTGCAGGTGTTATTTCCATTGATGAGAAAAATATCATCCCGCCTCCTTCATTAAATCAATCCAGTTATGGAAAAGATAAGTATGTTTTTGGACTAATAAGGGTAGAAGATGAAGTAAAATTGTTATTAGATCCAGAAAAACTTATTAGAGATGAAGAGCCCCTATCATTTGAGTAAGAATAAATATAGAAATAGTAAGATGGAAGATAGGCCAAGGAGGAAAAAGTGATGAAAAATATGAAATTAAGAACAAGATTAATAGTAGGATTTGCAATTATTTTTGTATTGATTCTTGTTATTGGACTTAGCTGTTATAAGCTTTTATCAGGGCTTAATGCAGATACATTAAAACAAGAAATTATTGTATTGGTTTTGATGGTAATAACACTTATTTTTAGTGTATGTTTATCAGTTACAATTCTAAGAGATATTCGACTTTCTTTGGATGTATTAATTAAAGCTGCAAAAGAAATTGCAGTTGGGAATGCAAATATTACTTTGGAAAAATATAAAGATGATGAATTTGGTGAATTAGTAGATGAATTCCAGAAAATAATTGATAATATTAAATATCAAGGAGATATCTCAAAAATGATTGCTACAGGTGACCTGACTGCTAATGTCATTACAAAGGGACAAAAAGATATCTTAGGAAATGCTTTGGATGGCATTATTAGAGAAAATAATAGAATGCTTTCTGATATTCAAGAGTCTACCATGCAAGTGACAATAGGAGCAGAACAAGTATCAGATGCTAGTCAGGCTCTCGCACAAGGAGCAACAGAACAGGCAAGTGCAACAGAAGAAATTACAGCTTCTATGAATGAGATTGCTGAAAGAACCAAGGTAAATGTAGAACAAATTAATCAAGCAAATGATTTAGTTGAGAATATGGGAAAAGAGGCAGTCAATATCAATGATAGTATGACAGAAATGATGAGTGCAATGTCAGATATCAATGAAGCTTCTGAAAATATTTCTAAAATTATTAAAGTAATTGATGATATTGCTTTCCAAACAAATATTCTTGCATTAAATGCAGCAGTAGAAGCTGCAAGAGCAGGTATTCATGGAAAAGGATTTGCGGTTGTTGCAGAAGAAGTAAGAAGTCTTGCTGGAAAGAGTGCATCTGCTGCTAGTGAAACAGCAGAAATGATTGAGGATTCTATCTATAAGGTAGGGCTTGGATCTAAGATTGCAAAAGAAACAAGTGGTTCTTTATCAGAAATTATGAAAAAGATTGAGCGAGTAGTTGAATTGACTCATAGTATAGCAGTAGCATCTAATGATCAAGCCACAGCAGTTACTCAAATTGATCAGGCAATCAATCAAGTATCTCAGGTAACACAAACTAACTCTGCAACAAGCGAAGAATGTGCAGCGGCTAGTGAAGAATTATCTAATCAAGCTGCAACTTTGCGTAGATTAGTAGGCAATTACAAGTTGAAGGATAATGGCCAAAGATTTAATTCTACAATAGAAACAGATAGTTATAAAAGACCAGAAGAGAACGAGAAAATAATTTCCCTAGAAGGTGACTTTGGAAAATATTAAGCTACAAGAGAAACAATAGAAAGTACGCTTTGCGAACTTCTATTGTCATGAACTATTAGATACCCCACAGCTCGCTGTGGGGTATCTAACTGAAAAGAAATATAGAGCAAAGATACAATTAAAATTACAAAGCAAGTAAAAAACCGGAGAATTTAACTAAGAAAAAAATAGAGAACAGGTATTTTCTCTATGGAAAAGCTCTTAGAAAACGATAGAAAGAATAATAAGAGGAAAATTATATGGTGCATAGATTAAGTAGGGTGCAAACAATTGCAATTGGATTTTTACTGATTATTATCATAGGAACCATACTTTTGATGTTACCTATAGCATCTAGAAATGGAGAAAGTGTTGGATTTTTAAATGCACTTTTTACTGCGACTAGTAGTACTTGTGTGACAGGATTAGTGGTAGTTGATACTTATAGCAATTGGACTTTATTTGGACAAATTATAATTATTATATTGGTTCAAATCGGAGGATTGGGATTTATCACAATTGGTGTCTTTTTTTCTATATTTTTAAAAAGAAGAATTGGATTAAAAGAACGTAATTTGATTCAAGAAAGTGTCAACACGCTCCAAATTGGTGGTACAGTTCGTTTAGTAAGAAAAATTGTTTGTTATAGTGTGATAATTGAAGGAACAGGAGCACTTCTTTTGATGATAAGATTTATTCCTAGTTTTGGTTGGTTAAAAGGAATTTGGTATGGAATTTTTCATTCTGTTTCAGCTTTCTGCAATGCAGGTTTTGATCTGATGGGACAGTTTGAACCATATGCTTCTCTTACTATGTACTATAATGATATTTTAGTTAATGTTGTTATTATGTCTCTAATTATTATTGGGGGTATTGGTTTTATTGTATGGGATGATATTTCAGTCCATAAATGGAACATGAAAAAATATATGTTACATACTAAGATTGTACTTACTATGACAATTGCATTAATTGTGGTAGGAAGCCTGTGCTTTTATTTATTTGAACAAGAAAATCTTTTGGCTGATATGGATATAAAAGGTAAGATTTTATCTTCTATATTTGGGGCAGTAACACCAAGAACGGCCGGTTTTAATACCACAGATACAGGAGCTTATACAGAGGCCACAAGATTATTGACAGTAATTTTGATGTTTATAGGGGGAAGCCCTGGTTCTACAGCCGGTGGTATAAAAACTACAACAATGGTTGTTATTCTTCTATATATTTGGTCTACTTTACGCAACAAAAGAGGATTAAATATTTTTGGCAGAAGATTAGATGAGGATTGTATCAAGAAGGCAAGTACAGTATTTTTTATCAATTTACTCTTAGCAGCAGTATCTTCTTTGATTATGTGTGGGCTAGAAACCTCCTTACCAATATCTGATATTTTTATGGAGGTATTCTCTGCTATTGGAACAGTAGGAATATCAACTGGAATTACAAGAGATATTACAATTATATCAAAAATTCTTCTGATTTTTCTTATGTATAGTGGTAGAATAGGAAGTATGTCTTTTGCATTATCTTTTACAGAGAAAAAACAAAGTTCTCCAGTAAAATTACCAATAGAGCGTATTACCATAGGATAAAAAATAAAAGGAAAAAATCAGCAGTTTTTGAAAAAAGTATTGATAGAGGTATTACAATTAAAAATAGGAGAAAGAAATGAAATCAATTTTAGTAATTGGAATCGGAAGATTTGGAAAACATTTATGTGAAGGGTTAGTAAAAAATGGAAATGATGTAATGGCAGTAGATGAAGAGGAAGAAAATCTAGAAGATATTTTATCTATTGTAACGAGTGCAAAAATTGGGGATTGTACAAGAGAAGAAGTATTAAAAAGTTTTGGTGTCAGCAACTTTGACATTTGTTTTGTATGTATTGGTACAAATTTTCAAAGTAGTCTAGAAGTTACTAGTTTGTTAAAAGATTTGGGTGCACCCTATGTAATTAGCAAAGCTACTAGAGATATTCAAGCAAAGTTCCTATTGAAAAATGGAGCAGATGAAGTGATTTATCCAGATAGAGATATTGCAAAACGGATAGCTGTTAAAGTGAGTGCTAATCATGTTTATGACTATATGGAAATGGGAGAATATTCCATTTATGAAATACAACCATTAGAAGAATGGGTTGGGAAATCTATTAAAGAAGTGAATTTTCGTGTGAAATATAATGCAAGTATTTTGGGAATTAAACAGAATGGTGAAACAAGTTTGTTGCCAGATGCAAATCATATCTTTCGAAGAGAAGAGCATTTAATGGTAATAGGCAAAAAAGAAGATATTGATCGAATATTGAAACGCTTGTAATTTTGTAAAATAATAAATTTTCTAAATTTATACCTAGAGGGGGAACTTAATATCCCTCTCTAAGGCATATATAACCATGTGACTGTTTGATAAAGAATATCCTTTGAAACACATGTGGTCATTTCACAAGGAATAAAGGTGAAAGTTTTATCAAATGAAAAGATGAATAAATTATTTACAAGAGATAAAAGAAAAGGGAGGTTAAGATGCTGCAATATGTAATGGAACTAGATGGTAGGATTTTATTGTTTATTCAAGAATATTTAAGGCTTGATTGCTTAAATCCATTTGTGTTGTTTATTACAAAATTGGGAGATGCAGGAATTATTTGGATTGCATTGACAGCATTTCTTTTAACACAAAAGAAATATCAAAAGGCAGGAGTATCTATGGCTATTGCCTTGATACTAGGTTTTATAATGACCAATATGTTATTTAAAAATATGATTATGCGTCCACGCCCTTTTGATACTATACCAGAACTTTATGCATTAGTTCCTGTTGGAGGATGGTCTTTTCCATCTGGACATTCCACAAGTTCTATAGCAGCAGCTGTTGCAATGTTTTGGCATGTACCAAGAAACATGGGAATTTCAGCATTGGTTTTGGGAATTTTAATTTGTCTGTCTAGATTGTATGTTGGGGTTCATTATCCTACAGATGTTCTTTTTGGAGCTTTGCTTGGAGTACTAGCAGCTGTATGTGCGTTATGGCTAACAAGAAAAGATAAAAAGGATACAAAAGAAATTAAAATTTATTAGGAGGAGAGGAGATAACATGTCACAAGGGAATCCAAAACCAGGAGAATTTTATTTAGATTTGAAAGAAAAACTATATCAGATTATAACCATTGCAGAACATTCAGAAACAGGGGATATACTTGTTATTTACCAAGCATTATATGGAAAATTTCAGATATATGCTTGTCCACTTGAAAAATTTATTGATTTGGCAGATTTGAAAGAATATCCAGATATAAAACAAACATATCAATTTCAATTAGTTGAGACTGAAAAAAATGATATAGTTTTGAAATCTCAAGAACAAGTAGAAGTTGCAATGAAAAACAAAACTTCAGAAGAGAAAATGATGGCTTTCTTTGATGCAGATACTATGGAAGAAAAATATAAAATTTTGCTAGATATGAGAGATGATATTACAGATTTAATGATAAATAATATGGCAGTAGTATTGGATATAGTGATTGAAGAGGGACCATTAGAACAGCGCTATGAGGAGTTAAAAACTTGTGTTCGCACTTTTCAAAAATATGAGATAGATAGATTTCGTTAATGGTTATTCTATATGCATAGTTGTGTATCATTGGTTGTCATATCATAGGAAATGCAAAGTGATCTCCTATGATAGAACAAAGTGTGCATATTATTTTTTATTTTATTTATAGGAAAGACATATACTTTAATGCTTCATAGTAGCACGGTCTTTCCTATAAAACAAGAAAAGGAGGTTGCCCCTCCTTTTTTTCTGTGATAAAATGGAAGAAACAGATTAAGATAGTTTATAATTATTTTAAGAAAGGGATTTTTCAGGTATGTTGCTTCTAATTAAAAATGGAACCGTCATTAATCCAGGAGATAAGACAGAAAAAAAAGCAGATATTCTTGTAAAAGATGGAAGGATTCAAAAAATTGCTGAGAAACAATCCATAAAGGCAGATCGGGTTGTAGATGCTACTGGTTGTTATGTTATGCCAGGGTTTATAGATATGCATGTGCATTTACGTGACCCTGGGTTAGAACATAAAGAAACAGTAGAAACAGGAGTTAAGGCAGCAATACATGGAGGCTTTACTACAGTAGTAGCAATGCCTAATACAAAACCAGTTGTGGATAATGCAGATGTGGTGAATTATGTTCATAATAAAGCATATAATATAGGACTTGCAAATGTACTACAAGCTGGAGCAGTTACAAAGGGACAGCGAGGAGAAGTGTTATCTGATATTGAGGGAATGGTAGAAGCTGGAATTCCTGGTATTAGCGAAGATGGGAAATCGGTGATGAATGCCCAATTATATAGAGAAGCAATGACCCTTGCAGTAAAGTATGATATTCCTATATTTGCACATTGTGAAGATATTAATTTGGTAAATGGTGGTGTGGTAAATGCAGATGAAATAACAGAAAGTATGCATTTAAAAGGTATTAGTAATGCTGTAGAAGATGTAATTATAGCAAGAGATATTCTATTAGCAAAAGAAACAGGAGCTGCTTTACATTTATGCCATTGTTCTACCAAAGATAGTGTAAAGATGGTTGAATTGGCGAAAAAAGCTGGTATTCGCGTAACGGCAGAGGTCTGTCCGCATCATTTTATTTTAACTAGTAGTGATTTAAAAGAAGATGATGCTAATTATAAAATGAATCCCCCCCTTCGTACAAAGGAAGATGTAGAGGCCTTGAAGAAAGGCTTGAAAGAGGGGATTATGGATGTGATTTCTACAGATCATGCACCTCATACCACAATGGAAAAGAAAATGGGACTAAGAAAAGCTCCTTTTGGAATTGTTGGTCTAGAAACTGCAGCAGCTTTAACTATGACTGAATTAGTAGATAAAGGTTATCTTACTATCATACAAATGGCTGAAAAAATGAGTTATAATCCCGCCAAGATATTAGGGATTGATAAAGGAGTTATAGAAGAGGGAAAAATAGCAGACCTTGTAGTATTTAATGCAGAAAAGGAATATATCATTGACCCAAATAATTTTTGGTCTAGAGGTAAGAATACTCCTTTTGCGGGGAGAAAAGTAAAAGGTATGGTAATGGCAACAATTGTAGGTGGAAAAGTTGTATATGAAAAATAAAGTGAGGATAGGCAATGATTAATAAATTAGTGGAAAAGATTCAAAAAACACATGCTCCAATTGTAGTAGGTTTAGATCCTATGCTGGATTATATTCCAGAACATGTTTTAGAGAGAGCATTTCAAGATTGTGGAGAAACTTTAGAAGGAGCGGCAGAAGCTATTTGGCAATTTAACAAAGAAATTATTGATAATATTTATGATTTAATTCCAGCAGTAAAACCACAGATAGCTATGTATGAACAATTTGGCATTTCTGGGCTTATAGCTTTTAAAAAAACCATAGATTATTGTCATGAGAAGGAGCTTATTGTAATTGGAGATATAAAACGAGGGGATATTGGTTCTACATCTGCAGCTTATGCAACGGGGCATATTGGAAGAGTAACTGTGGGAAGTAAAACATATGCTCCGTTGGAAGAAGATTTTATTACAATAAATCCTTATCTTGGCACAGATGGCGTAAAACCTTTTGTGGAAGTATGCAAGAAAGAGAAAAAAGGGTTGTTTATATTGGTAAAAACTTCTAATCCTTCCAGTGGAGAATTTCAGGACAAGTTAATAGAAGGTAGACCATTGTATGAACATGTGGGAGAAAAAGTAGCACAGTGGGGAGCTGATTGTATGGGAGATTCTTATAGTTATATTGGAGCAGTGGTAGGGGCCACTTATCCAGAAATGGGAAAAATATTAAGAAATGTAATGCCAAAAAGTTTTATTCTTGTGCCAGGGTATGGTGCACAAGGGGGGAAAGGTGCAGATTTGGTACATTTTTTTAATGAAGATGGTTTAGGAGCCATTGTAAATTCATCTAGAGGAATTATTGCAGCTTACAAACAAGAATTATATGCAAAATTTGGAAACGAACATTTTGGAGAAGCGTCAAGAGCTGCTGTGGAAGATATGATAAAAGATATTGATGGGGCATTGCAAGCTGCAAAATAAAAAATTATCAGGTTTTCTAATGAAAGACACTTGTACCAGAAAATGGTTATTGTGTCCCCATTGAAAATGCTTTCATAGTAAATTGGACATAATTTAGGAGAAGAGTATGACAGAGAAATATAAAGAACAAGCAGTAATTATCCGTCAGGAAGAGATTTCTTATGGGATTTATAGTGTATGGTTGAAAACAGATAAAATTGCAGAACAAGCAAAACCAGGGCAATTTTTATCTGTATATTGTCATGAAGGAAGCAGATTATTACCACGCCCTATTAGTATTTGTGAGATAGATAAAGCGGACCAAGCTGTGAGAATCGTGTATCGAGTGGTTGGAAAGGGGACAGAGGAATTGTCTCAATTAGGAACCGGAGATCATCTTGATATTGTTGGACCACTTGGCAATGGTTTTCCACTAAAAGATAAAAAAACTTTTTTAATTGGAGGTGGAATTGGCATTCCTCCTTTACTACAACTTGCTAAGGAGCTACATTGTGAAAAACAAATTATATTGGGATATAAGGATAATTTGTTTTTACACAAAGAATTTAAAAAGCAGGGCAATTTGTATATAGCAACAGAAGATGGCAGTTATGGAATAGAAGGAAACGTAATGGATGCTATTAGAGAAAATGGATTGGAAGCGGAAATTATTTATGCTTGTGGTCCTATGCCAATGCTTCGAGCAGTGAAAACATATGCAAAAGATAAAAATATAGAATGTTGGTTATCTTTGGAAGAAAAAATGGCATGTGGAATAGGAGCATGTCTTGCATGTGTTTGTAAGTCGAATGAGCGAGATAATCATACAAATGTAAATAACAAAAGGATTTGTAAAGAAGGTCCTGTATTCCGTGCAGAGGAGGTAGAATTTTAATGATTACAAAAGTGAATTTAGCAGGTGTTACATTAAAAAATCCTGTTATGACTGCATCAGGAACCTTTGGTTCTGGAGCGGAATATGCGGAGTTTGTAGATTTGAATCAATTGGGAGCAGTGGTGACAAAAGGCGTAGCAAACAAACCTTGGGAAGGAAATCCAACTCCAAGAATTGCTGAAACTTATGGTGGAATGTTAAATGCAATAGGACTTCAGAACCCAGGAATAGATTTATTTGTAGAGCGTGATATTCCTTTTCTAACAAAATATGATACAAAGATTATTGTAAATGTATGTGGGAAAACACTAGAAGATTATTGTGAGGTAGTAAAACGTTTAGCTAATCAGCCAATAGATATGTTAGAAATTAATATTTCCTGTCCTAATGTGAAAGAAGGAGGTATTGCCTTTGGACAGAATCCTAAGATGGTAGAAGAAATTACAAGAGAAGTAAAAAAATATGCAAAACAACCTGTAATTATGAAGTTAAGCCCCAATGTTACAGATATTACAGAGATGGCTAAGGCAGCAGAAGCAGGGGGAGCAGATGTAATTTCTTTAATTAATACAATTACAGGAATGAAAATAGATGTACATCGTAGAACTTTTGCACTTGCAAATAAAACGGGCGGTCTGTCAGGTCCAGCGATTCATCCAATTGCAGTACGAATGGTATATGAAGTAGCTAAGGCAGTGGAAATTCCCATTATTGGTATGGGCGGAATTGGTACAGCGGAAGATGCTTTAGAAATGATTTTAGCAGGGGCCACAGCTATATCAGTGGGAACCGTTAATTTCCGTAATCCTAAAGTCACAATGGAAATTGTAAATGGGATTCGAGAGTATATGGAACAATATAGAGTGGAAGATATTAAAGAATTAATTGGCGCAGTAGATAAGTCAAATTAATACAAGCATTACTAATTATAATTCATGTAAGGAGAAAGGAAATAGATGGAAAATTATAAGAAAGAATTTATTGAATTTATGATAGATTGTCAAGTATTGAAATTTGGCGAGTTTGTGTTAAAAAGTGGAAGAAAATCCCCATTTTTTATGAATGCGGGTGCTTATGTAACAGGTTCGCAGCTTTGCAAATTAGGAGAATATTATGCTAGAGCAATTCATGAACACTATGGTGATGATTTTGATGTTTTGTTTGGGCCTGCATATAAAGGGATTCCTTTAAGTGTTATAACCACTATGGCATATAGTAAATTATTTGGAAAGGAAATTCGCTATTGTTCTAATCGTAAGGAAGTAAAAGACCATGGAGATGCTGGAATTTTATTGGGAAGCAAGTTGCAAGATGGAGATAAAGTAGTGATTGTTGAAGATGTTACTACCTCAGGAGCTTCTATGGAAGAGACTGTTCCAATTATTCGTGCACAGGCAGATATTCAGATTAAAGGTTTAATGGTATCCTTAAATCGTATGGAACGTGGAAAAGGCGAAAAAAGTGCTTTAGAAGAAATAAAAGAATTGTACCATTTTGAGACAAATGCCATTGTAACGATGCAAGATGTGCTAGAATACTTGTATAATAGGCCATATAAAGGAAATATATATATAAATGAAAAAATAAAAGTAGCCATTGATGATTATTATGCACAATATGGCGCAAAATAGGAGAAAAGATATGAATGAAAAAATATATAAGACAATGGCCGTAACGGGAGCTGGAAATATTGCACTTGGTATTATTGTATTGGTAAGTGGAATTGCCTGTGGAATTCTTGTGATAGTTAATGGTGCAAAAATCTTGAAGCGTAAATCAGATATTATATTTTAAGGGTTGAGAAATTGAAAAAAGATTATAAAAAAATACTCCGAATATGTAGTAAAATCATGTTCGGAGTCTATATTATTTGTTTGGCTTATTTTCTGTTTTTTGCAGAAAGTACAGGGCGTACCTTTGAAGGAAGAACCTATCATTATAATCTGGAGCTATTTAAAGAAATTAGACGCTTTATTATTTACCGTCATGCCTTAGGAACAAAAGCAGTACTATTGAATTTATTTGGAAATATTGTAGCATTTTTTCCCTTTGGATTTTTTTTGCCAATATTGTATCCAAAATGTCGCTCATTTTTGTATACAGTATTTTTTAGTTTTGAATTCAGCCTTTTGGTAGAAACGATTCAATTAGTGTCAAAAGTAGGAAGTTTTGATGTTGATGATATGTTGTTAAATACAATAGGAGGAGCCATAGGTTGTCTAATATTTTTTTGGATGAACCGAATAAGGAGAGCTTATGAAGCGAAAGAAAAGAAATCATTATAAATTTGCAGGAAAAAAGCATTCCAAAAGAGGAAAAATATCATTGGTATTAGGTCTTTTTTCTATATTACTAGGAATTAGTATGGTAATATTTTCAGTAGAATGTGATGGAAATGCTAGTGTATATATAGGAAGTATAGGTTTATTTGCAATGATTTTATCAGCAATATCACTGTTAATTGGAATTACAAGTTTTCGGGAAGAAAGCTATAAATTATTCCCCATATTAGGTAGCATCTGTTCAGGTTGTACATTAGCAGGATGGTTGGCAATTTATATGCTTGGATTATATATGTAAGAAAAATAGAAAGGCATGAAAGTTTATGAGTTATCAAGAAGTGTGGCAGTCCTATCGCGAAAAGGTAAAAGAAAGATTTCCTCTTGTGATGGAACGATTAGAAAAAATAGGAAAAGAAGAAACGATACAACAACCATATAGAAATTATTTTCGTCAAGTTGCAGCTTTTTTAAGAAATCTTGGAACTATAGAATATGAAGTTACATCTGGAAAATGGGAAAAGAAAAGTCTAGAAGAATTAAAAGAAGAAAACAATGCACTTTATAAAGAAATATTACCAGAAAATTATAAAAATAGTTATGGAAATCCAGAATATGCAGTAAAACAATTAGGAGAGCAATATGGAAAATTGTTAAGTGCAGTTTATGCTGATATTCGTTCCTTGATTCCTTATGCATATGAAGGAAGGATATATGACATTACAATATTTAGTGAATTGTTTGTTGAGATATATAATTGTTTTGAAGCAGAAAATTCACCAAAAGAAAAAGAATTACAACAGATTTTATATTGGTTTTTCCATGACTATGGAGAAGTTTTTGTAGAATATGGTGTTATGACACAAACAAATCCTGAATTGGATTTTTATACTTGCATTATTATGGATAGTGATTTGGGAGATTTGCGTTATCTCTATCGTTATGGTGCTTATATTTCAGAAAATGAAATTAAAACAGCAGAATTTTTAAATAGCCTTTCAGAGGAAAAGATTCAGGATATGGCAGATACTTATACAGAAGGATATCGCATAGGTTTTGAAGTAACTAGAAAAGATTTATCCAAAAAGAAATTTGTAGATTTGCGTTATCCTATTGGGTTTGAGCGGATGATGCGAGCGGCAGTAAAGAATTTTCAAAAAATGAAATTGCAACCAGTAGTAACAAGAAGTGGCGAATTATCTTTTTCGGGTAGGGGAAATGGTGGAGCTTCTATAGAAAGTACTTCACCAAATCGTCAGTATGAATATGACCATAAATCAGATAAGGCATTATATTTGGACAAGGCTTTTATTGAGAGGCGATTAGAAGTATTAAAAACTGCATATGAAGAGCGAAAACAAGAAGCAGCTTGGTATGCAGGTCCAGCTGTGGTAGAAACGTTTGGAAAAGCAGGATTTGAACCAATTTTAAATCCTTTTGCTTGTCAATTTAGTGAAAAACAACAAAGGTTAAATGTATATTATTCTAATGCAGCAATGCAGATTACAAATCAGTATATCAAAGGGGAAGAACGTAGTTTTACAATTATTGCATATCCAATACCAGAAATAGGTACAAAATATGAAGAAATTTTTGCTAAGACAGTAGAAGTGAATACTTTGGATTATAAATTGTATCAGGAAATGCAGCAAAAAATAATTGATGTTTTAGATGAAGGAATATTTGTTCATATTACAGGAAAGGAAAAGAATCAGACAGATTTGACAATAGCTTTGTATCCTCTAAAAGATAAAAGAAAAGAAACTATTTTTGAAAATTGTGTAGCTGATGTAAATATTCCTGTAGGAGAAGTATTTACTTCTCCAGTTTTAAAAGGAACAAATGGACATCTTCATGTGACACAAGTCTATTTAAATGGATTAAAATATCTAGATTTAGAAATAGATTTTAAAGATGGTATGATTTGTCACTATTCTTGCAAAAATTTTTCAACAGAAGAAGAAAATCTTGCATTTTTAAAGGAAAATCTTTTGAAACATCATGAGACACTTCCACTTGGAGAATTTGCAATTGGGACAAATACTACTGCTTATCGAATGGGAATTGATTATCAGATTCAAGATAAATTACCAATTTTAATTGCAGAAAAGACAGGCCCTCATTTTGCAGTTGGAGATACTTGTTATAGCTGGGCAGAAGACATCCCTGTGTATAATCCAGATGGAAAGGAAATTGTGGCAAGAGATAATGAAATATCTATCCTTAGAAAAGAAGATACACAAAAAGCTTATTTTAATTGTCACACAGATATTACTATTCCATATGACGAGTTAGATCAAATTACCATACAGAAAAAAGATGGAAGCACTATAGATATTATTAGAGATGGAAAGTTTGTAGTACCAGGTACAGAATTATTAAATGAACCACTTTGAATCCAAGAAAATGTAAACTAATACCAATCAGAAAATATTTTAAATAAAGGAGAAAAATTATGGCAAAAGTAGGAATTGTAATGGGTAGTGATTCAGATATGCCAGTAATGGCAAAAGCTGCAGATATTTTAGAAGAACTAGGAGTTGAATATGAGATGACAATTATTTCAGCTCATAGGGAGCCAGATGTATTTTTTGAATATGCTAAATCTGCAGAGGAGAAAGGATTTAAGGTAATTATTGCAGGTGCAGGGATGGCGGCTCATTTGCCTGGTATGTGTGCAGCAATTTTTCCAATGCCAGTGATAGGAATACCAATGCATACTACCTCATTGGGAGGAAAAGATTCTTTATATTCTATTGTTCAGATGCCTTCTGGTATTCCAGTTGCCACAGTGGCAATTAATGGAGGCGTTAATGCAGGACTTTTAGCGGCAAAGATACTTGCTGTTTCTGATAAAATACTATTAGAAAAATTAAAAGATTATTCACAAAAATTGAAAGCACAAGTAGAAACAAAAGATGCTCATTTAAAAGAAGTGGGATACAAGAATTATTAATAATACTACTTGTTTATACCCATCAAGTCTTCTATTGTTATAGATAAGAACAAATAAAACCAGACAATTTGTCTGGTTTTATTTGTGATAATTATTAATCTAAATCAATATTGTTGATAGAGGATTGTGAATTATTATATCTTGTGTCTGAAGCTTGAAAAGCATATTCCTCACGAAGCACGAATTTGGCAACAAGATTTTTAAGCATATCTGCTTGATGTGAAAGTTCTTGGCTTGCTGCAGCACTTTGAACAGCTGTAGCTGAATTTGTTTGTACTACACTTGAAATTTGGTCTACACCCAAAGTTACCTGTTCAATAGCACTTGCTTGTTCTTCTGCAGCATCTGCAATCATATCCACTTTGGATGAAGCTACTCGAACTTCATCTACTACTTTTATAAGAGATTGTGCGGTTGAATCTGCAATTTCTGTACCACGTGCTACAGCTTTGATAGAACTTTCAATTAGTTCAGCAGTATCTTTGGAAGCAGCAGAACTCTTACTAGCTAAATTACGCACCTCGTCAGCAACTACTGCAAAGCCTTTGCCTGCAATGCCTGCCCGAGAAGCCTCTACAGCTGCATTGAGGGCCAATATATTTGTTTGGAAAGCAATATCTTCAATCGTTTTGATAATTTTTCCAATTTCATTAGATTTACGAGTAATTTCTTCCATAGCAGCCATCATATCACGCATCTGATTGTTACATTGTTCTACTTCATCACCAGCCGTACTTGATTGTTCTCTAGCTTCTAAAGCATTACTAGCAGTATCTTTTACTTGTTGAGAAATACCTGAAATAGTAGTGGCAAGTTCTTCTACAGCAGCAGCCTGTTCTGTAGCACCTTGGGAAAGTGCCTGTGCTCCAATAGATACTTGATCAGAACCAGATGCAACTTGATCAGCACTACGATTAATTTGACCCAAAGTGGAACTTAAATCACGGTTTAGTTCTCGAATAGATAACAATAAACTCTGGAAATTTCCAACATAGCGTTCTTCTGCTTTTGTACGTACATCAAAATTACCATTTGCCATTTCGCTTAAAATCATAGAGGCATCAGAAATAACATCTTCTAAGATATTAGTCATATTTTTAAATGCATTTGATAAACTACCTAATTCATCTTTAGATTTATAGTTTACAACAATATCAAAATCACCTTCTACAATCTTCTCAGCAGATTTTTCCAATTCACGGAGAGGTCGCGTAATGGAACGTGTCAAATAGGTAGAAAGTAACATTGTGATTACCAATGCAACAATAGCCATAATCATCTGTAGAGCAACTAATTTTTTTTGCAAATCAACAGTATTCTGATAATCTAATTCAGCACTTTCTTCTGCTAAATTGCTAATCTGTATAAGTGTATTTACAGCTTCATCTACCAAAGGTTGATATTCATTGAGTAATATGTCACGCGCTTTTTCCATGTCTTTTTCAGCTGTATTAATAACTGTTTCTTGTAATTCAACTGCTCTAGTGATACTAGAAGCAAATGCATCTAACAATGCAGAATCTTCCTTAAAATTTTCAAATAGCCAATTTCCGTTTTCCTCCAATAAGGACAATTCCTTCTCTAGATCTTCTAGGTGAGAATTACTTTTAGTATCATCATCTTCAAGTGTGATGAATGCAAGGTCCTTTACTATAATTTGTAATCCTCGGCGCATACCCATGACTTTATTGGTAATTTGATAACCTACCTTATAGAATTGTGAATACTTATCAGCATTTTTTTCTAAGCCCCAAATGGCGGTTACTACTGTCACGCAGAATAGTATAATGATAAGCATAAAGGTAATTAGTAGTTTTGTTCCAATTTTTAAATTCTTCATCTTCGGCCCCCTGTGTTTCGTTATAAACAATAGTAATCTTCTATGTAATAGAACTATATTTTGTATCAGATTACAAATGTTTAAAGGATTATAAATTTATTGGATTGTTCCACATAAATAAATTATAATAGATTCTTATCAATTTGTCTACTTAAAGTTATCAGTGCAATTGCAACAATTATAATTGTAAATAATAACATCTGACTTGTATATTTTTTTCCAAACTGGCACTTTCCTTAAGATTATTTTATTCGTATGATTAGTTAGAAAATCAAAGACCATATAACTAAACAAAAAGAGGGAAAACAATGGAAAAAAGTACAAAAAAAATTGTAATTGCAGCTTTGATGGCAGCTTTTACCTGCATAGCAACAATGATATTAAAATGGCCTATGCCAACACTTGGTTATATTCATATAGGCGATGGAATGGTTTTACTTTGTGGAATAGTATTAGGTCCTGTTACAGGAATGTTTTCAGCAGGCATTGGATCTATGTTCGCTGATTTTTTTTCAGGTTATATTTCTTTTGCTCCTGCTACCCTTATGATTAAAGCATCCACTGCAGGAATTAGTGGATTCTTGTTTCACAAACTAAAACACCATGTAAAAGCTACATATGTTCGTAACATAGTGATAATTGTCAGTGGAATTATTGGAGAATCTATTATGGTGATTGGATATTTTCTTTATGAGACTGGAATTGCTGCTTTTGCTTCTGGTGGATTTTCTCCTGCTGCACTTGCTGCTGGTGCAGTTGCCTCAGTTGTTGGAATTCCTTTTAATATCATACAAGGTGTGGTAGGAATTTTCATTTGTCTTTTGGTGTTGCCTATTTTATTGAAAATATCTGATATTCGAGATTGGATCTTACTATAAAAGTTTCAACAATATTAGTATATTTCTGATAATCAACCAATGGTGGAATTACTGAAAATCAACCGTCAGTTTAGGTTATATTTCTTTAAATATTATAAGATTGAGATTAGGCTAAAATAAATTTCTGTTTATGTAAAATAGAAAAATTAAACACTTAAAATGCCCCTTCGCTACTTGCTTGATGATGTTACATACATCTTAAATGGAAATAATTTATTAGAAATATTAAATAAAAATATGATATTCATAAGTTAATCTAATAAAAATATTATGATATATAATTGGCAATTTCTAGTTAAGCAAGGTATAATCATAGTGAAAGTTGAAACCACTTGTAACCATACCAATTACAAATATAGGAGGAAAACAATGGATTACAAAAATTCAGGCGTAGATATTGAAGCGGGATATAAGTCTGTAGAATTGATGAAAAAGCATGTACAGCAGACTATGAGACCAGAGGTGTTGACAAACTTAGGAGGATTTTCAGGCGCATTTTCTATGGAAAAATTTAAAGATATGGAAAAACCTACCTTAGTATCTGGTACAGATGGAGTTGGAACTAAGTTAAAATTGGCATTTTTATTAGATAAGCATGATACAATTGGCATTGACTGTGTGGCGATGTGTGTAAATGATATTGCCTGTGCTGGTGGTGAACCATTATTTTTCTTGGATTATATTGCTTGTGGAAAGAATTTTCCAGAAAAAATAGCAACCATCGTAAGTGGAGTAGCTGAGGGATGTAAACAAAGTAACGCTGCATTAATTGGTGGTGAAACAGCAGAAATGCCAGGGTTTTATCCAGAAGATGAATATGATTTGGCTGGATTCGCAGTAGGTGTTGTGGATGAAAAAAATATTATTACTGGAAAAGATGTAAATGCAGGTGACATATTGATTGGTATGGCAAGTTCTGGAGTGCATTCTAATGGATTTTCTCTCATACGTAAGATATTTAAAATGGATAAAGAAACCTTAAATACTTATTATGAAGAATTGGGAAAAACGCTTGGAGAAGCATTATTGGAACCAACTAAGATATATGTAAAGGCACTTCGCTCCATCAGAGAAGCTGGTATTTCCATCAAGGCATGTAGCCATATTACAGGCGGAGGTTTTTATGAAAATGTACCTAGAATGTTACCAGAAGGAAAACATAC
>CAJUHG010000028.1 GCA_910586005.1 uncultured Lachnospiraceae bacterium
AGTACTTGTTGAACAGAAGCGGAATCTGTAGGATCTATGGACCAGTGCAACATATCATTACGACGAATGGCATTTAATATGGAAGGGTCATATTGTCGAAGTTCTAGGAGTGGTATTTCTGTAAAAATACAAGACTTTGTTTCAGAAGTTTTGGCTTCTTTTTCTAACATATCTGCAAGTATAAGTGTTTCATTTTTGATCTTATAGATGTTTTCTGCAGGAACCATATGCACAAGCTGATTTTCACCTACCATACAAGTTAAGATAAGAAAGATCACAACAACTACAAAACGCTTCCAGTGTTTAGACAGTGATTGAATCAGATATACCATAACAAAGGCTAATACTAGATTGACGGGCAACAGCCAGTAGATTCGCCGAATACGCGAAGCAAGTCCAATTTTATCTGCAAGAGGTATCATTAGAAAAGGATTGTAGACCGTAAACAGTGCAAAAATCACTGGATAAACAAATAGAGCTTTTAAGTCCTTTTTTTTTCTAAATAAAAATACTAGAAGAGCTAGTACATAGGCAAGAAAAAATATTTCAATATTAGAGAAAGCATCTATAAAAGCATTGCTTAGAAAATCCATTCCAAGTTGATATAAATCCTGCATTTTGACCTCCTATGTATAAAGAAAGAATAAATGTTTGGTAACTAGATAGGCTGTCCCATAAAGGATACATGGAATCAGACAGATGACATAACGTTTCCAAATGGAAATACTTTTTTTGTAAAGTCCCAATGGAATGAGACAAATGCTAAGCTCAAAGGGGAGCATATAAATAGCAGACATGTTCAGTCCAAAACTAGAAAAAATAATAATAAATAATTCTATCCAGTTATTGCGGGAACTATGATTTTTTGTAATTTTTATAAATTGAAGGAATACCATTGGCATAATCAGACATGCCAAGATTGTTTTTCCCTCAAATGGGCGGAAAAATAAAAATTCAGCACTTGTAAAAAGATTAAAACTAAATAAGTTTAACCAAAATAGGAAAAAAACAAGAAGAACACTTTTTTTCCTAGATTGATTAAAAAGTTGTAGTCCAAACTGATAATAAATTAAGTTAGCAAGAATGACTACCAAAGAAGCTTCCGCAGTTCTAGTTTCAATCAGTGGTGCAATTTTAGTCAAATAACAGAGAACAGCACTGTGATTTTGATAGGTTTCTAGTAAATATTCTGTAGATAATTTCTTTAATAATGCTCCTGTATATGGGTCATATTGACTAATTGTATTTGTATAAACAGAGGAACTAATATCTCCAATATAGTAAGATTGGTCCCAAAGTGCATAAGTTTCTCCATTATAGTTAATCAAGCAAAGCTGAATTACAATAAGGATAAACAGAAAAAAAAGAAACAATTTTTCTTTCAGTGGTGTTTCTTTGGAACTTTTTTGTACATTTTTAAAATATTTACCATGTAAAACAAAATATAAAATAGTACTTATAACAAGAAAAATGCACCAAATAGTTGCTAATAAAGACAATGGTTGAAGGGTAAATTTTAGTGGAAGTGCCACAATCTGAAATAGGAAAAAATAGCAAAAAAATCCAAGTAAAATACGATAAGAAATAGAAGATTCTTTAGAAGAATATATATGGAGGAATAAGTCCCCTAGCATATAACTGAATAATAAATATAATATTACAATGATAAAACAAAGTAACAAATTATTCATTAGGCAATCCTCCTTTTTCAATAATAATTTTTATAATTATAAATGTCTGTTAGATAAAAAGTATATTTTGGATCTTTACAATAACAATAGTATAGTATATATTCATACAAATAGCAATGTAATTGTCTTTTAGTTTCCCCATTTTTTAGAATAAGTATGCTATGATTTTGTAGCATATTGTTAGGATTATATTTTTGTGAGAGTTTCTAGATTCTTGTAGTAATGAGTAATCAAAAGTTTTGCCTTTGATAATGATAAGAGCAGAAAAGTGAAACTAATATAGAAAAGTATTATATTTTGTGTTATACTTCCTAAAGATAACCATGTAACAGATAAAAATTTAAGTTATAGAACTTTTCTATGATGTGTATGTGGTTATATGTTGCTATTCCGTAAAATATGGATTTTAAGTTCATAGAAAATATTTGCAAATAGGGTAAAGAAGGAGGAACAAGAATGGCAAGAAATACAAGAGATTATGAAGAGGATGCTAGAAGAAAAAAGAAATCTTCTCGAAGGAAACGCCAGAGAAGAAAGGTAATTTTTCTGATTGTGCTAGTATTTTTAGCATTAATATTTTCAGCAGTTGCATTTACTTGGAGCAAATATGGAAAGATGGGAAGGATTCCTATTAAAGATAAAGATGTCAAAATCAATGAATTACCAAAAGAAACCAAAAAAGTTTTGGAAGGTTATGAGAATATTGCATTGTTTGGACTAGATAATCGTTCTACAGGAAATTTTGAAAGTGGAAATAGTGATACAATTATTGTGGTAAGTATCAATAAGGATTCTGGAGAAATTAAAATGGCCTCTGTATATAGAGATACTTATCTAGATATTGGAGAAAATAATTTTAAGAAGGCAAATGCAGCTTATGCAAATGGTGGACCAAAGCAAGCGATTGAAATGTTAAATAAAAATTTAGATTTGGATATTACAGATTATGTAAGTGTAGACTTTAGTTCTTTGGTAGATGCAATTGATTTATTAGGTGGAATTGAGCTGGATATTACGAGTGAAGAAGTAAGTCACTTAAACAATTATATTGTTGAAACGAATGAAGTGACTGGACATAACAGTGGTCCTGTATCAGCAGGAGAAGGTGTTCATGTAGATGGTGTTCAGGCAACTTCTTATGCAAGAATCCGTTATGTAGGATTGGATTATCAGCGAACAGAAAGACAAAGAACTGTGATTACAAAAATGTTTGAGAAGGCAAAACAGTGTGATTTATTTACATTAAATTCTCTTTTAGATAAATTACTACCACAGATTTCTACCAGTTTAAGTCCAACAGAGTTATTAGGACTTGCAGGAAATGCAGGAAAGTATCATATGGGAGAGAATACAGGATTTCCATTTGATAAAGAATCTCATGATGTGGGAAGCCTAGGAGATATGGTAATTCCATTAGATTTGCAAAATAATGTAATCCAATTGCACCATTTTCTTTATAATAATGAAAGTTATGAACCTTCTGATACAGTAAAAAATTTAAGTGCCACAATACATTCAAATACTGGATATTAATTAAGGTGATATAGATTTAAGTTTTGATAATATGAAAGTAATCCTTTGTAGTTTGCTAGAGAGGATTACTTTTTGTCACTACGTGACTGCACGTGGCGCGTTAAAGTGTTCAGAATCCTTCAAGATTGAGGAGTTAGAAGAGTTGAGGAGCTTGCCATTTTGTCCTAAGAATTTTTATATAAATCTGTTAGAAGTAGCAAGTTTTATCTATGGAAAAATTCATTGCGCAAAATTTAAAACTAGAGTATAATAGAAAAAAATATATAAGAAGGTTATTCATATTCTTAAATGAGATGTATGGATAACATTTTTTAATAAAGTAATTTTATAGGAGTGCAATCAGATGTCAGGAATGGCGAAAAAAGTAGTTTTGATTATCAAAGGTGACAAACAAGTAACAGATATAGACCGTTTTCGGTTTCTGACAATATTTATGGGAATCGTGCATCTGATATTAGCTGGAATTGGTATGAGACTTACATGCCAGCCAGTGATAATATTTAGCATACTTATTGCAACTGTTGAAATCAGTATGCTATGTGCTGTTAGACATATGAATAACTTTCTTTTAGGTATTAGTACTATATATTTTGCAACCTGTTTCTATTCTTTAACAGCATGTATTTTCTTGGGATGGACTTTTGGATTTGCACTTTATAATCTTGCTATAGTTCCTGTATTATATTATATGATTTATATGACAAAAAGTATTTCAAATTCAAAGAGATATGCCCTTTTTTATGCAATAATAAATGGTATGATTACATTGATGATTCGTGGTTATATGTATCATAGAAAACCAATATATAGATATGAAGGAAAGACGGCCTTTTACATATCTTTTTTTAATCATGTGGTATGTTTTGCTTTTGTTATCATATTTTCTACACTGTTTATCTTAGAATTAACTAGGAGTCGTGAGAAATTAGAGAAGCAGGCAGAAGAATTAAAACATTTAGCAGATTATGATGAATTGACAAAACTTAGAAACCGAAGAAGTATGTTAGATATCTGGAAGCGCTTAGGGCGTAATGATTACTGTGTTGTTATGGGAGATATTGATGATTTCAAGAAGATTAATGATACATATGGTCATGAAAATGGAGATGATGTACTTAAGTTAGTAGCAAATAGTATGCAAGAAGCAATTGATAGCATAGATTATGTGAGCCGTTGGGGTGGAGAAGAATTTTTAATGATTGTATTTGGAAATTTAGCCTATGCTTTAAAAGTAATTGATAAAGTACAAAGAGAACTGAAAAATGCTAATCTTATCGTTGAAGGACAAAGAGTTGAAGTAACTATGACGTTTGGAATTTCTGAATGTGCAGGGGAACAAAAAGGAGACATTGATGAATTGATTCGTCAGGCGGACCGAAGATTATATATTGGAAAACATAGTGGTAAAAACTGTATTAAAATTAAAGATGAATAAAAGGACAGATATTTGAAAGGGGACTTATAACAATGTAAAAATTTTGTAAGTTCCTTTTTTTGATAGTTGTACTTGTAAAAAAAATATGATAGGATAAAAAACGGACCTAAAAGATAAAATCTTGGAAAGGAAATGGAGTGTGTAGATGAAATTATCAAAAAGAGTAATAGCAGTTATTTTAACGTTGTGTATGATTATTTCTTCTGCTGGTATACCTGTACAAGCATATAATGGAAATAATATACAATCTACTCCCATAAAGATAGAAAATGGGACAGAAAAAGAAGTATTAGGAGAGTATAATAAATCTGAAACAGATACTTTACAGACAGAGAAAATAGAAGAACAGATAAGTTCTGAGGAAGAGAAGAAACCAGAAGAACAGATAAGTTCTGAGGAAGAGAAGAAACCAGAAGAACAGATAAGTTCTGAGGAAGAGAAGAAACCAGAAGAACCATCCGTTTCTAAGAAGATAAAAACAGGAAATTTAAATTTTATTATACAGGAAAATAGCTATATTCAAATTCCAGGTGTGCAAAATGTGGTGGCAAGTTTAGGGGAAGAGGGAACTGCTGTAGAACATGCACAACTTCAATATAAAAATATAGAAACAGATGAGGAATTTGTAACAGAGACGATAGGAATTGTAGATAATATGGTGCGTTTTTCCATAGCATATAATAAGGAAGAACAAACAGGAATTTATGAACTTCTTAGTGTTACATGGCAAACAAATGGACAAGATTATAAAGTAGTTTTGTCTGAAGTCGATATGAAAATCGTGTATGGCGTCAACAAGGAAATTGAGACAGAACCAGATGATGTATTAATAGATAAAGAATTATTAGAAGAAGTAGAAGCAAATGTAGTGACATTAGATGAAAATGGAAATACTATCTCAGAAGCTTCTGTGGAAGATGTTTTGGAATCTGCTAAGACGGCTGGAAATAATTCTGTTTTTAAAGATTCTGTTGTTCGAGGCGCAAAGACAATGGTAATTGTGTTGGACCCAGGTCATGATAATACCCATGCAGGTGCTAGAGGAAATGGATGTAAAGAGGAAGAATTAACTTTAAAAATTGCATTGTATTGTAAGTCTGAGTTGCAAAAATACAGTGGTATCAATGTTTATATGACAAGAGAGACGGGAGATTGTCCAAATGGTGGATGGACGGTAGATTCTGGAACTTGTAATGCCAGAAGAGTAGATTTTGCTAAAAGTAAAGGGGCAGATGTCTATGTAAGTTTCCATTTAAACTCTAGTCCTAGTACTACACCAAGAGGAGTGGGAGTTTATTATCCTAATGGAAATTATAGACCTGAGATTGGAGAAGAAGGAAAAGGTCTTGCAACTGCTATTTATGAGAAGCTTGCTGCTTTAGGTTTAAGTACTTGGGCAGGTGGAATATTGATTCGTAACTCAGAAAATAATACCTTATATCCAGATGGTTCTCTTGCAGATTATTTGGGTGTGATTCGAAGAAGTAAAGAATATGGTTTTCCAGCAGTATTGATTGAACATGCATTCTTAAGTAATACTGCAGATGTAACTGAGTTCCTAAGTTCTGAAGCAAAACTAAAGAATTTAGGTGTCTCAGATGCGCATGGTATTGCAGCATTTTATGGTTTATCCTTAAAAGGAAAAACACCAGAAATTGCTTGGATACAATCTAGGAATAGTCAAAGACTGCGCGTAAGATGGGATAAAGTCACAGACGCTGTTTCTTATCAAGTATATCGCAGTGATTCTGAAAATGGAAAGTATAAAAAGATTGCAGAAGTTACTGGTAATACATATGATGATGGAAAAGTAAATACAAATACCATGTATTATTATAAAATACGTGCAATGTATTCAGATGGAAGCAAGTCTAAATATTCTAAGGTTCAAGCTGGAAAAGCCTTTGCAAAGGCAAAAATTACAGAAGTTACTGCTAAAGCAGAAGGAAAATTAAAAATTGCTTGGAGTGGAATTGAAGGGGTAAATGAATATGAACTTTGGCGCAGTGAATCTCAAAGTGGAGGCTATGAAAAGATTGCTTCTATTGCACCAAATAAGACTTCTTATACTGACTATAATGTAAAAACACAAAAAACTTATTACTATAAAGTGCGTGGTAGAGGTGGAGATAAAAATGGATATAGTAGCTATTCTGATATTTTATCGGGATGGGCGGTGAAAAAAACCTCTATTACTAGTGTTAGCTCAAAAACAAGTACCTCTTTACAGATTAAATGGAAAAAAGTCTCTAATGCATATGCATACCGTATCCAGAGAAGTACATCCTTAAATGGAACTTATCAAACGATTGCCACTGTGAAGTCAGCAAATACAACAACATATGTAGATCAGGGAGTAACAGAAGGAAAGAAGTATTATTATAGAATACAAGTAACAAATCGTGTCAATAAAAAGAATGGATATAGTGGTTATTGTAAATCCAAAGCTGGAAGTACTATTTCAGCTACAACGATTTTGTATGTGAAATCCTTAAATAGTAATAGTATGGAAATTAAATGGGAAAAAGATCCAGATGCATCTGCATATCGAGTAAAACGCAGTAGAAAAAAAGATGGAAATTATGAAAAGGTAGCAGATATTAAATATGGTAATACTACAAAATATGTAGACAAGAAAATTACCAGCGGAAAAAGATATTACTATGTTGTTGAGACAGTAATAGATAAAAAGGGTGTAAAAAATTATAGTGGAGACTCTAAGCCAGCAACAGCAGTGAATATAGCAGTTGTTCCTGTGAAGTCAATGCAAGTAAAAAATTCAGGTTTACAGATTTCTTGGGACAAGGTAGCAGGAACTAATGCATATCAAATTATGCGCAGTACAGAGGAAAAAGGAACTTATAAAGAAATTGCAAAGTTAGATGGAAGTACTTCTACTACTTATATAGATAAAGATGTGAAGACTTGGAATAGGTACTATTATAAAATACGGGCAATTAAGAAGGGAAAATATACGGGGTATGGTAGTTTCACTTCACCAATAGAAAAATGGGTAATAGCTGCTCCAGAAAATATAAAGGTAGTACCACAAAAAGTGAATCAAATAAAAATATCTTGGAAAAAGATGGAACATGCAACTGGGTATGAAATTTTAAGAAGCACGAAGAGAAATAGTGGATATCAAGTTCTAACTACAAGGTCGAGTGACCAAAAAACTTCTTATGTAGATAAGACAGTTGTACCAGGAAAAACTTATTATTATAAAGTGGCTGCCTTCGTTCAAGTAGGAAAAGAGTCAGGAAAGAGTGATGAATCCACACCATTATCTGGAAAAACAGAAGTAGAGCAGAGTGAGATAACATCTATAAAACTAAATACAAAGAAAGCTTTTGTAGTAAAATGGAAAGAAGTTGTTGGAGCATCTGGGTATGAAATTCAAAGAAGTACGCGGAAAGACCGTGATTTTAAAGTGATTGGAAAAATGAATAAAAAAACTTTGACGCTTACAGATGCAAATCTAAAAAAAGGAACTTATTATTATCGTGTTAGAACGGTATGGACGAAAGATGGTAAAAAATATTATAGCCCATATTCAGAGGCAAAAAGTGGAAAAATTTCATAATTTAAGAATACTTATCGTGTGTTAGAAATTTGATAGATAAAGAAGATTTTGTGAAAGAAAGGATAGGTGCGATGAAATCCAAAAAGTATATAAAGTTTGCAGCTTTGCTTTTGTCGGCTGCAATAGTTTCTTGTGAGTTATATGGAACGGGCAGTTTAGTCTATGCACAGAATCAGGGAATATCAGATAGGATACCCTCTGGGGCATCTCAGGATGCTCATATGGTTATTTCACAAGAGACAGAAAAAAAAGAAGAAAGTAATACTACAACAACAAAAAATAAAATAGAAGACCTAGAAGAATCTTCTAAAGAGAAAGAAGATACAGAGGCTAAAGAGGAATCTTCTAAAGAAAAAGAAGATACAGAGACTAAAGAAGAATCTTCTAAAGAGAAAGAAGATACAGAGGCTAAAGAGGAGCCTTCTAAAGAAAAAGAAGATACAGAGACTAAAGAAGAATCTTCTAAAGAGAAAGAAGATACAGAGGCTAAAGAAGAACCTTCTAAAGAAAAAGAAGATACAGAGACTAAAGAGGAACCTTCTAAAGAGAAAGAAGATACAGAGGTTTCAGAGGAATCTTCTGACAAAAAAGAGAATACAGAAATCCCAGAAGAATCTTCTGAACAGAAAGAAATTTCAAAAGACAAGCAAAGAATACAGACAACAGAGGAGGAAGAAATAAGGGATACTCTTCAAACAGATAAAAGTATAGAGGAAGAAAAAACAGAATTATTAGGGGAATATACAGAGGAAGCTGAAAAGGCGATGGAACATACATCTGTAGAGGCATTTACAAAGTTATTAAAAGATTATGAGATGTATGGTGTTTTAGCAAATGAGATGGAGGTTCCAATTTATCAAGAGGCTTCTGAAACAGCAACAGTGATAGCTACCTTAGTAAGTGGTCATCAAGTAAAATTTAAAGATGTAGTTTTTACAGATAAAAATGTCTGGTTTCAGGTTGAATTTGCAGTAAATGATGCTGTCAATACTGGATTTGTTCAAAGTGATTTTGTGGTATCTGAAGATGAGAGATTAATAGAATGGAAATCTAAGTATTTGAATGCTACAAATCGAGAAATAAGCCGAATCAATGCACTTGGCAAGACAAATTTATCAATTTTTCCACAGAATTATCAGCCTTTTATTCAAAGTATGATGTTGGCACATCCAAATTGGACTTTTGTACCTATGAATACAGGATTAGAGTGGTCTGAAGTAGTGAAAAATGAGATGGTAAATGCCAGAAATCTAGTGGAAACTTACCAGCCAGATAGTTGGAAATCTAAGGCGCCAGAAGATTATAATGCAGCAACTGGAGAGTGGATTATTAAAAATGGTACAAATTGGGTACAGGCTTCAGAGGTGATTGTAAAACATTATTTGGACCCTAGAAATTTCTTAAATGAAGAATCTATATTTCAGTTTGAGCAACTTACCTACAATTCAAATCATACAGAAGCAGGCGTAGAAAAGATTTTAAGTGGTTGTTTTATGAGCCATAAAAAATTGGAAGATGGCTCTGGTGGCGGAATAACCTATGCACAAGCATTTATGAAAATTGGAAAGAAATTAAAGGTAAGCCCTTATTTCCTAGCAAGTCGTGTGCGTCAAGAACAAGGAACGAATGGAACATCAAAATTAATCTCAGGAACTTATCCAGGATATAAGGGATATTATAACTATTTTAATAGACATGCCACTGGAATTGGTGAAGAGGTAATTATCAGTGGACTAACTGAGGCAAAGAATAATGGATGGAATACACGTTACAAAGCTTTGGAAGGTGGCGCTGAATCAGTAGCTTCTGATTATATTAAAAAGGGGCAAGATACTTTCTATTTGCAGAAATTTGATGTGGAAAGTTCTTATTATGGATTGTATTGGCACCAATATATGCAAAACTTGCTTGCTGCCGACAATGAAGGAAAGCGTGTTCAGAAAAGTTATAGTTCTATGGGGCTTTTAAAGAATAGTTTTGTATTTAAGATTCCAGTATACAATAATATGCCATTGGCACCTTGTCCAAAGCCAGGAAAAAAATTAGACAAGCCAGTGTTAGCAGCAAGTAAAAATGGTTATACATCCACACAACTTTATTGGGTAAAAATTGATGGGGTACAGGGATATCAAGTTTACCGGAAAGAAGCATCTGAAGACAAATATACTAGGATTAAGACTTTAAATGGAGCAGATGCAGTTTCCTTTAAGGATAAGACAATTATTCCAGGAAAAAAATATACTTATCGGGTACGTGCCTTTACAAAAACAGCTACAGGAAATGTATATTCTCCTTATTCTGATGTAAGAACTGTGAATTATACCATTGCAAGTACTTCTTGGGAAAAATTTCATGTAAAAAATTACACAAAAGTAGAATTATCATGGAAAAAAGCTTCTGTCACTGGATATAAAATTTATAGAAAAACAGGAAACGAGAAGTATAAATGCATTAAGACCATAAAAGATAATAAAATTTTAAGCTTTACAGATACCACAGCAGCGCCAGGAAATACATATACTTATAGGATTCGTGGTTATAGAACTGTAAATGACAAAGATTATTACTCTGCTTATACTAGTGTGAAAAAGACTGATATTAAGATGGCAACAGCACAATTAAATAAAGTAGTAGTCTCAGAGGGAAATAAGGTAAAATTATCTTGGAAACGAGACTCAAAGACAAGTGGTTATTATGTATATCGGGCAACTTCAGAAAAGGGAAAATATAGTAAGGTTAAAACCATTAACAGCAATAAAACGTTATCTTGGACAGACAACAATGTATCTACAGGGGTAACTTATTATTATAAAATACGTTCTTTTGTAAAAACGAAAACAGGAACCAAAACTTCTAAATATTCCAAAATTTTAATGGTTAAACCAGTAATAGCAAAGCCTGCAGTAACATCAATTGCTGCTACAGAAAATGGTGTAAAATTAAGATGGAGAGCTAGTCAGAATGCAGGCGGTTATAAAGTGTATCGTGCAGATTCTTATACTGGAAAATATAAAGAAGTAAAGAAAATTACAAAAAATGCTACCTTGAGTTGGACAGATAAAAATGTTAAATTGGGAAAAACTTACTATTATAAAGTAAGAGCGTATTCTGAAAATAAAGGAAAACTAAAATATTCTTCTTATTCTACAATAGTATGTGCCCAGCCATCTTTGTCTGACACAAAATTTACAGAAATTTCTGATATTAGTACAACGAAAGTTACACTGAAATGGAAGAAATTGACAAATGTAGATGGTTATCAATTGTATAGAAAAACTGGAAAAAGTGGAAAATATAAAAGTATAAAAAATATTTCTAAATCAAGTACTACAAAATTTGTGGATAGTGGTTTAAAGCGAAAAACTATTTATTACTATAAGATTAGATCATATAAAAAAATTAATGGAAAGATAAAATATTCCAAATACTCTGAGGAGTGGTGTGTTCAGACAAAATAAGAGTAATTTGTTATAAAAATGATAAGAAGGAAATGTTATGAAGATTACTCCATATAGGATAAAAAAAGGAATTAAATATCTAAAGCATTATGGGCCTAAGGCATTTTGGAATCGTCTTTGTGATAAAATGGAACCAGAAAAAGTGCCTTATGGTCCTTGGTTTGAGCGGCATAAAGTAAGTGAAGAAGAACTTATAAAGCAAAAAAAGCGAGGATTAAAATTTGAAAATCAACCTTTGATTAGTGTGATAGTACCAAGTTATCAAACACCAAAAAAGTACCTATTAGAAATGTTGGATTCTATGCGGAAACAATCTTATGAAGCATGGGAATTATGCCTTATGGATGCTACACCTTCTAAGGAAATAGAACAGATAGTTCTTGAGTATTGTAACACTTATCAAGAAAAGCGTATTAGGTATTATTATTTGCAACAGAATTTAGGAATTTCTGGAAATACAAATGAAGGTCTAAAAATTGCAACAGGAGAGTGGATTGGATTTTTAGATCACGATGATCTTTTAGCACCAGAAGCATTGTATGAAGTTGTATCACTGATAAACAGAGATTTAGAAGTAGAGGTGATCTATTCAGATGAGGACCAAGTAGAAGAGACAAGACAAGGCTTGAAGCATCAGAATCCTCATTTTAAACCAGATTTTAGTCCAGATTTATTATGTTCTAATAACTATATTACACATTTTTTATGTGTAAGTCGAAACGTGTTAAAACAAGTAGGAGGCTTTCGCAAGGAATTTGATGGTGCACAAGACTATGATTTTATTTTGAGGTGTACAGAGGTCGCAAAAAAGATAGGACATGTACCAAAAATTTTGTATCATTGGCGTGTACATAGCCATTCTACTGCTGACAATCCTTTAAGTAAGACATATGCTTATCAAGCAGGCGAAAGAGCATTGCAGGAGCATTTAGTAAGAAGAAATCGAAAGGGTGAAGTTTACCAGCTTCCTCATTTTGGATTTTATAGGATAAAATATAAGGTAGAAGGAGAACCTTTAGTTTCTATTTTAATTCCTAATAAAGATCAATCTGAAATGCTTCAACGTTGTATTTCTTCTATTCAAAAGTCGACCTATCAGAACTATGAGATTATTATTATTGAAAATAATAGCAAGGAACTAGAAACCTTTGCATATTATAAGAAATTAAAAGAAAATCCAAAGATAAAAGTAATTCGATGGAAAAGTGGTTTTAATTATTCTGCAATTAATAATTATGGTGCTACTTATGCAAAGGGAGATTATTTTATTTTATTAAATAATGATATAGAAATCATTACAAAAAATTGGATAGAAGAAATGTTAGGAAATTGCCAAAGACCAGAAGTAGGAATTGTGGGAGCACGTCTTTACTATCCTGACAATACAATACAACATGCAGGAATTGTAGTTGGAATTGATGGAATTGCAGCTAATATGTTTCCAGAATTAAGACGTGGGCAGGAAGGATATTTTCATAAAGCAGCATTACAACTAAATTATAGTGCAGTGACAGCAGCTTGTATGATGGTATCTAGAGAAGTATTTGAAAAGGTTCATGGATTAGAAGAGAACTTAGCAGTAGCGTTTAATGATTTGGATTTTTGTCTGCGTGTAGGGAAAGAAGGTTATCTTATAGTGTATAATCCTTTTGTGGAGGCATATCACTATGAATCTAAATCAAGAGGAAAAGAAGATACAAAAGAAAAGGTAGAGAGATTTGGAAATGAAATTGAATTTATTCGTATGCGATGGATAGACTTGTTGAAAGAAGGGGACCCTTACTATAATCCTAATTTTTCCTTAAAAAAATGTAATTATGCTTTAAAACCTTAATATTAATACAAGAATCCCCTTGGTATTTTTGTGACAAGACGCACACCGTGCAAAGTATGGTAATTTTATTGTTTCTCAGGGCGAGTTTTACAAGAAACTTGCCCTTTTTTCAATTCAATGCTACAATAAAGAAAAGTCAAAAAGGAAGTCCCCACTCGCTGCTTATGTCTTTGCGATATAGAAGCGGGGGACTTCCTTGATGAAGTTAAAATAAAAATACAAATTTGGATGTGAAGAGACATATGATGAAAGTATTTATCTGCCCAGATTGTGGCAGCATTACAACTGTATCAAGAAGAAAAGAGATGTACTGCCATAAATGCGGAGGAACAAGAATGCTTCCGTCGAAGCTGACTTTTTCACAATATACCGATATGGATGAAGAACAGAGAAAAGATTATTCAGAAAGTTGGTTGTACATACAGAATAGAAAAAAGAATGAACATTAGAAGGAAATATAGAACAATTGTGAGAAAAACCGTATAATAAGTGCATGTTACAAATAGTATAACTGAATTATTACATAATTATTAATATTATTAATGAAAATTTAAGAAAAATCCGTTGTTTTTTTATATGGGAATAGTGTATGATATTTTCGTTAAAAATAGTTATAAAAACATTAATTTTAGGAAGGAATTCTTGAATGAGGATTAACTATGTATAGAAAACAGAAAAAGAGCTGGGTAAAGCATCTAGATTTTCTGATACTAGATATGATTTGTCTAGAGATTGCCTATTATATATCTTGTCTGATACGATTGGGGAATATCAGAAAGATGCCACTAAGTAGAGAATATAATCGTCTAGCAGTAGTCCTATTGCTTTTAGATATTTGTATTGTTTTTTTCTTTGAAGCATATACAGGTATCTTGCGAAGAAATAAGATTCAAGAATTAAAATCTGTCATTATTCATTGCAGCACCATATTTGCTGCAATTACTGTTTATATATGGGCCAATAAACAATCAGAAATCTATTCTAGACAGGTAATCCTTGTGTTTTGGGGAATTGCCATAGGAATTGAATACTTTTCTAGGTGTTTGTGGAAGATTTATATTCGGCAGCGTATGATTCGGGGAAAGAAACTTTCTCAAATGATTGTGGTGACAGAAGAGCGTTATGCAGAGCAGTGTATGGCTGACTTTTTACATGACCGTTATAAGGAATTTGATATAACAGGAGTAGTAATCGTTGACCATGATAGAGTGGGAGATAGTATTCAGGGAGTGCCAGTAGTGGCTTCTGCTGATACTTTTTTGGAATATATTCGCATCAATGTAGTGGATGAGGTATTTATCAATGGAAATACCAGAGAAAGTAGCGAAGCTTTGGCAAATGAATTACTAGAACTGGGAATAACGGTTCATTTTAATCTTGTGAGAGAATCCAGATTAATGCCTAATAAATTAGTAGAACGTTGTGGAAAGTATATGGTATTGACAACTAGTATGAAAATTGCTACTACTAGACAAGTATTTTTAAAACGGTGTATAGATATAATAGGAAGTTTATTTGGGCTATTGTTAATGGGAATTGCTTTTTTGATATTTGCACCTTTAATAAAAATACAATCTCCTGGTCCCATTTTCTATGAACAAACTAGAATTGGAAAGAATGGGAGACGGTTTAAATTTTATAAATTTCGAACCATGATAGTAGGTGCAGATGCCATGAAACAAGACTTGATGAAAGAAAACGAAATGGATGGTTTCATGTTCAAAATGGAAGAGGATCCTAGAATATTTGGAGTAGGGAAATTTATGAGAAAATATTCTATTGATGAATTGCCTCAATTTTGGAATGTATTAAAAGGTGATATGAGTTTAGTTGGGACAAGACCTCCTACAGAAGATGAATTTGAACAATATGAATTGCACCATAAGGCAAGATTGGGGATACGACCAGGACTAACGGGTATGTGGCAAGTGAGTGGAAGAAGTGATATTAAAAATTTTGAAGAGATTGTAGCACTAGATACCAAATATATTTCTGATTGGTCATTAGGAATGGATATTAGAATTTTATTTCGAACTGTTTGGGTGGTGCTAACAGGAAAAGGATCATCATGATAGATATTTCAATTACGATTGTTGCCTATAATGATGAAGAAGATGTAAAAAATGCGGTATATTCCATAATGGAATGTACCGCTGTCAATATTTCAAAGAAAATTTTCATTGTAGACAACAGTAGCAAAAAAAATCATTTAAAGGTACTAGAGGAAAAATATAAAGAAGTGATTTATATTCATACTGGGAAAAATCTTGGTTTTGGAGGCGGGCATAATTTTGTTTTGCCAAAACTAGATTCTAAATTACATGCAATTGTAAATCCTGATATTATTTTAACAGAAGACAGTTTCTCTACATTGATAAAGTTTATGGAAGATCAAACGATTGGGATGGCAATTCCAAAATTGGTGGATGAACGAGGAAATTTGCAGGCAGTGTATCGACAAGAACTTACAGTTGTGGATATGGGAATTCGCATGTTTTTTCCTAATTTTTTTAAAAAACGTCAAAGTTATCATACAATGCAACAAATGGATTATAAAAAACCTTTTCAGGTACCCTTTGCACAGGGTAGCTTTCTTGTAATACGTACAGAGCTATTTCAGCGTCTTCATGGATTTGACAGTCGTTATTTTATGTATATGGAAGATGCAGATTTGTGTAGGCAGGTAAATGAGCAAAGTAGCCTTTGGTATTGTCCTTATACTGCAGTAATTCACAAATGGGAGCGTGGTTCTCACAAGGATAAAAGATTAAGAAAGATACATCTACATTCTATGCTACAATATTTTAGAAAGTGGGGCTGGAAAATATGGTAATCCCTACAGAGAATAAGATTCGTGTTTCGGTAGCAATGATATCTTATAATGGAGCAAATTATATAAGAGAACAGATAGATTCCATTTTAATTCAGTTAAAAGAAATGGATGAGTTAGTAATTTCAGATGATGGGTCTACCGATGGTACATTGGAGATTATAAAGAGTTATCAACAATTAGATAAGAGGATTCATCTATTAAAAGGACCGAGGCTTGGCATTAAAAAAAATGTAGAATATGCTGTCAGTCATTCAAAGGGAACATATATTTTTCTTGCAGATCAAGATGATATTTGGATGTCAAATAAAATAGAGCGAGTATTGCAAGCCTTTGAGAAACAAAAAACAATGGTGGTGATTCATGATGCTAAGGTATTTGAAAGAGAAAATTTAGAGCAGATTGTGATAGAATCTTTTTTTTCATTTCGAGGCTCTCGAGCAGGAGTTATAAAAAATATAGTAAAAAATAGTTATATTGGATGTTGTATGGCATTTCGTCAGGAATTGAAAGAGATCATTCTTCCAATTCCTTCTCAAATTGAAATGCATGACCAATGGATTGGCGCTTTAAATGATTATAGATTTGGAAAATCTTGTTTTTTACCAGAAGCATTATTATTGTATCGGAGGCATGGAAATAATAATTCAAGTATGACACACTATAATATTGGTAAAATGTTACGAAATAGAGTTATTTTTTTCGGTTATTTTTTTATAAGGATTCTGCATATTCGCCAGAAAAAGCATAGGAATCAAGGAAAATTCAAGAAAAAATGACGATTGATAAATAGTTAAAAATATTGTAAGATAAGACATAAGTTTGTAATAAAATTACATCAAAAAATGAGCGTAAAACAAAAATAGATAGGGTGAAGGTATGGCAAATCAAAATGGTGTTGTGGGACAAAAATCTGTAAGAAAAAACCAAATAAAAGGAAGAAATGGAAAAAGAAAATTATTGATTTTGGCAATTGAAATTATTGTATTACTATTAGCGGTGGCATGGATTTGGATTAATGGAAAGATGGACAAACTGAACACAGATGTGAATTTCCATGAAAGAGATGTAACAAATCTAGAATTACCAGAAGAAACAAAAGAAGTATTAGTGGAATATACAACCATTGCTTTGTTTGGCTTGGATAACCGAGAAGATAGTTCTTATAACAGTGGAAACTCTGATGTTATTATGGTCGCAAGAATCGATAATGATAGCAAAGAGGTGAGGTTAGTATCTGTGTATCGTGATACGTTCTTAAAAATGGCAGATTTAAAAAATACAGATGCTTATAGTAAAGCGAATGCTGCTTATGCGGTAGGAGGACCACAGCAGGCAGTGCGTATGCTAAATACAAATCTGGATTTGGATATTCGTGAGTACATTTCTTTTGACTTTTCAGCAGTGGCAGAAGCAGTAGATATATTGGGTGGTGTAGAAGTGGATATTACAGAGGAAGAAGCAGGCCATTTAAATAATTATTGTGTGGAAACTTCCAAAATTACTGGGAAAAGTTATAGTCCACTGCCTGGAGCGGGAACCTATACATTAAATGGAGTGCAAGCAGTTTCCTATGGAAGAATACGTTACACGGCGGGGGATGATTTTAAGAGAACGGAACGACAACGCCTTGTTTTGAATAAAATGGTAGAAAAGGCATTAGAGTCTGATATGCTAACAATTAACAAGTTAATAGATACTGTGTTTCCAAAAATTCAAACTAGTTTGACAAAGGTAGAAGTTGTGAATTTAGCAAAAGATGCATTTAATTATAAATTGGGAGAAACAGCAGGATTTCCTTTTGACAGAAAAAATGAGGTAGTAAGTATCTCTTATCAAAGAGGAGATTCAGATTGTGTAATTCCAGCAGATTTAGCTTCAAATGTAAAACAACTCCACGACTTCTTATATGGAACGTCAAGTTATCAAGTGACTGACAGTGTACAAAGTATTAGTGATGAGATTGTGTATCGGACAAATGTAAAGGCGCAAGACAAGGAATAAGTAGGAGGATTTCATATGTGTGGAATTGTAGGATATATTGGGGAATCACAAGCAGCTCCCATTTTGTTAGAAGGTTTATCAAAATTGGAGTATCGAGGATATGATTCAGCAGGAATTGCAGTGTATGATGGTGAGAATATTAAAGTTCAAAAAGCTGTCGGACGTTTAAAAGTACTTAGTGAAATGACACATGATGGAGCTACCATGCAAGGTGTGGTAGGGATTGGACACACACGTTGGGCAACACATGGAGCACCTTCTAATACCAATGCACATCCTCATTATAATCAAGCAGAAACAATTGTTGTGGTACACAATGGAATTATTGAAAATTATATGAAGTTGCGGAAGCGTTTGGAGACAAAAGGGTATCAGTTTTTGTCAGAAACAGATACAGAAGTGGTGGCTCATTTGTTAGATTATTATTATAAAGGAGAACCCCTAGAAGCCATCACTAAGATTATGCATCGTGTGGAAGGTTCTTATGCCTTGGGAATTATTTTTAAGGATCATCCAGAACAAGTGTATGCAGTACGTAAGGATAGCCCATTGATTGTAGGTCATGGCAAGGATGGTAATTTAATTGCTTCTGATGTACCAGCAGTTTTAAAATATACTAGAAATGTGTATTTTATTCTAAATGAGGAAATTGCAGTTTTAACAAAAGAAACAATCGGGTTCTACAATGTAGATGGGGAAGAAATACAAAAAGAATGTACTACCATAGACTGGGATATCAATGCTGCTGAAAAAGGTGGTTATGAACATTTTATGTTAAAAGAAATGTATGAACAGCCTCAGACAGTAAGAGATACTTTAAATCCCAGAATCAAGGAAGGAAGCATTGTAATTGAAGAACTTGGAATGAGTGATGAAGAAATTCAAAAAATTAGTAAAATTCATATCGTTGCTTGTGGTTCTGCATATCATGTAGGGGTCACTGCAAAGTATGTATTTGAAGGTATGGCAAGAATTCCAGTGGAAGTAGATTTGGCTTCAGAATTTCGTTATAGAAATCCAATTTTAGAAAAGGATGCATTGGTGATTATTATTAGTCAATCAGGAGAAACTGCAGATTCTTTGGCAGCTTTGCGGGAAGCAAAGATAAGAGGTGTCAAAACATTAGGAATTGTCAATGTGGTTGGAAGTTCTATTGCACGAGAGGCTGATAAGGTAATGTATACTTGGGCTGGTCCAGAAATTGCTGTAGCTACTACTAAGGCATATAGTGCTCAGTTGATTGCAACTTATCTCTTAGCTGTTAAATTTGCTCAGGTACGAGGAGAAGTACTAGAAGAGGAAGTGACAGGCATTTTAAAAGATTTACAGAAGCTACCAGAACAAATTGAAATGTTATTAAGTCATAAAGAGAAAATTCAGCGTTTTGCCAATCGTTATATAGCTGCAAAAGATGTGTTCTTTGTTGGAAGAGGGATTGATTATGCTATTTCCATGGAAGGTTCTCTAAAATTAAAAGAAATTTCTTATATTCATTCAGAAGCATATGCAGCAGGTGAATTAAAACATGGAACAATTTCTTTGATTGAAGAGGGAACTTTAGTGGCTGCTGTAGTGACACAAGAGGACTTATATAAAAAAACAATTAGCAATATTGTAGAACTTCGCAGCAGGGGTGCATTTGTACTTGCAGTGACAAATACAGGAAATACAGAGATTCAGAAGGCAGCAGATTATGTAATCTATATTCCTCAGACAAATCGGTATTTTACCAATTCTTTGGCCATTATTCCACTTCAGCTTTTTAGTTACTATGTATCTGTAGGAAAAGGTTGTGATGTGGATAAACCAAGAAATTTGGCAAAATCTGTAACGGTAGAATAAGAGAAGTATCTGGGCGTTGTTAAATAATATCAAGTAAAAATATAAGCTGATGGCTAGTAAAGTCATTGGCTTTTTCTTTATAATAATAAAATGCACATGCATACAAGAGGTATTGTATCATTTAAGCGGCTGCACGTGGCGCACAAAGTGTCTAGTCACCCTCAATCTTGAGGGAAAAAGAGGGTTTGATTAAGTGAAAAGATAAAATCACGGTTTTTTAAAATATTAGTCACATTTTTATCACAAATATTCCGTAAACTGCTTAATAGAAACAAAGAAAAAATAAAATAATGTTAATAAAGCAAAAGCAATGAAACACCTTGACAGGTATCCCTAGATGCGCAAAGAGAAGCGCAAAAGCAATGAAACACCTTGACAGGTATCCCTAGATGCGCAAAGAGAAGCGCAAGAGCAATGAAAGGAGAGTTCGTTATGGAAAATAATAACAATAATAATAATTCTGATTCTTTATATTCCTATAGCTATATTAATCAGGAGAATCAAGAACATAATCCAAATTTTTATGAAAGAAATGAAGAGGAAATGAATAGTAAGTCAATTCCTACAGAGAGGACTTATACAACAGGAGCTTATTCCCAGAATCAAGGATATAATTATAATAATGATTCATTGGCACAAACTGATACTTGGTCAGATTCTTCTATCAGACAGGTAGAAAACCAGCCAATGGGAGCGGGACAACCAATCAACCAGTCGACAAGAGCAGCACAACCAGAAAACCAGCCAATGGGAGCAGGACAACCAGAAAACCAGCCAATGGGAGCAGGACAACCAATCAATCAGTCAACAAGAGCAGCACAAGCAGAGAATCAAAGATATTACAATCAATGGAATCCAGTAAATGAACCTGAGCAGAAGATAAAGAAAAAACAAAAGAAACAAAAAATCTCAAAAGAGAAGAAACCACATGGATTTGGAGTGACAGTGGCAAAATGTGCTGCCCTTGCGCTTGTGTTTGGATTAGTTTCTAGCACAGTATTTTATGGCACGGGACTTGCATTTGAGCATATAAGAAGTTCTTCACAATCTACAAAACTAGATTCCATAGGAAATGAAAGTGGAATTGTTTCCAATAATGGAAATTTGCCTGCAACAAATGTTAGTACAGCAACAACAGTAAATGATGTAGCAGATATTGTAGATAATGTTATGCCATCTATTGTTTCTATTACAAACATGGGACAGGAGGAATTAGGTAGAGATTTCTTTGGGCGTTCTTATATCCAAGATACAGAAAGTGCGGGAAGTGGAATTATTATTGGACAGACAGAACAAGAAATTTATATTGCCACTAATAACCATGTAGTAGCTAATTCACAACAACTTACAGTAAGTTTTATTGATGAGCAAACGGTTACAGCAACCATTAAAGGGACAGATGCAAGTACAGATTTAGCAGTACTTTCTGTAGCAGTCAAAGATATTCCAGTTGATACAATGAAAGAAATTAAAGTGGCAACTTTGGGAAATTCTCAAGATATTAGAGTAGGACAGTCTGTAGTTGCAATTGGAAATGCACTTGGATATGGGCAGTCTGTAACTACTGGTGTAATTAGTGCTATGGATAGAGAAGTAACTGTTCAAGATGAAATGAAAGGAGAATCCATTACAAACGATTTAATTCAAACAAATGCAGCCATTAATCCTGGAAATAGTGGAGGCGCATTATTGAATATGAATGGAGAAGTGATTGGAATTAATTCTGTAAAATATGCTGATACAAATGTAGAAGGTATGGGATTTTCTATTCCAATTTCTGCCGCAGAGCCAATTATTAACGATTTGATTACAAGAGAAGTAGTAGAAGAGTCAAATGCAGCTTATCTTGGAGTAGCAGGAGAAGATGTTACTGAAGAATTGGCAAAGAACTTTGGCATGCCAGAAGGATTGTATATTACATTGGTAAAAGAAAATAGTGCGGCAGCACAGGCGGGACTTAAGAAAGGTGATGTGCTAACAGAATTTGATGGGAAAAAAATACAATCGATGGATAGATTAGAAGAGGTTATAAAATATTATGCAGCAGGGACAAAAGTAGAGCTTACCATTCAAACCAATCTAAATGGTGAATGGCAAGAACAAAAAATACCTGTAACTTTAGGAAAAAAGAATAATTAGTCATTACTCTGTTCATAAAGGATTTTTATCTTTAAAAATAAGAAAAAATGTGTTAGGATAGAGAAATAGACTAAGGCGCCAATCTGGATTATGTCTGGATTGGCGTTGTTGCTTATGGAGGTATTTTTATGAGAAAGAAAAAAATTGTAATTGCTCTAGGGCATGAGGCATTAGGAACTACATTGCCAGAACAGAAAACGGCAACAAAAAGAACTGCAAAGGCTGTAGTAGATTTTATAAAAGATGATTATCAGGTAGCAATTTCCCATAGCAATGGTCCTCAGATTGGAATGATTCATACAGCAATGGCAGAATTTTGTAGAATTTATCCAGAATATACAGCAACACCAATGTCTGTTTGTTCTGCCATGAGTCAGGGGTATATTGGATATGATTTGCAAAATGCAATTCGTACAGAACTTTTGGATAGGGGAATTTATAAACCAGTTTCTACCATTTTAACACAGGTATGTGTGGACCCTTATGATGATGCTTTTTACCATCCCACAAAGGAAATTGGACGTGTTATGACTGAAGAAGAGGGAGAAATAGAAGAAAAAAAGGGAAATCATGTATTAAAAACTACAGATGGATATCGCAGAATTGTAGCAGCTCCTAAACCAATGGATATTGTAGAGATTGATGCAATACGAGCACTTTTAGATGCGGATCAAATTGTGATTGCCTGTGGTGGCGGTGGTATTCCTGTGCTTGCTCAAGGACATAGATTGAAAGGCGCTAGTGCAGTGATTGAGAAGGATTTTGCAGCAGGAAAACTTGCTGATATGATAGATGCAGATCATTTGGTGATTTTAACTGGGGTAGAGAAAGTTTCTTTGAATTTTGGACAAGATAATGAGATACCAATAGATGAAATGACAACGACTCAGGCAAAAAAATATATAGAAGAGGGACAATTTGAGGCTGGAACTATGCTTCCTAAAATTGAAACAGCTATTGAATTTATTGGCAATTCTGCAGTACGTAGTGTAATGATTACCAAATTGGAACCTTCCAAAGAAGGAATAAAAGGAATGATTGGAACTATGATACACAAATAAATGACAAGAGAGCAAATTTGATTTCCATAAAGCTGACATCGTGCCCTGTGGGTATTGGAAATGTTTGCTTTGATTATTAAAATACAAAAAAGGAGTTAGTAAGAATGAAAAATTTGAGAAAAACAAAAATTATTTGTACGTTAGGTCCAGCAACTGATAAAGATGATGTTTTAAAGCAATTGATGATAGAGGGAATGAATGTTGCACGCTTTAATTTTTCTCATGGAAGTCATGAAGAACAAGGAGAACGTTTAAAAAGAGTACAAAAGTTGCGAGAAGAATTAGGACTTCCAATTGCAACATTATTAGATACCAAAGGACCAGAAATCCGTTTGGGCGATATAAAAGATGGAAAGGCACAACTTGTAGCAGGTCAGAAATTTGTACTAACTACAGAAGAAATTCTTGGGGATGAAACTAAAGTTTCTATCACATATAAGGATTTAGTAAATGATGTAACAAAAGGGTGTCGTGTATTAATTGATGATGGGTTGATTGAGTTAGGTGTAGATGAAGTAACAAAAACAGAGATTATTTGTCATGTGGTAAATGGAGGAATGATTTCAAATAAGAAGGGAGTCAATGTACCAAATGTAGATTTATCTATGCCTTATATTAGTGAGAAAGATTATGATGATATTGTATTTGGAATTGAAAATGATTTTGATTTTGTTGCAGCTTCCTTTGTTCGTACTGCAGATGATATACTACAAATTAGAAAGATTTTTGAGGAAAAAAATTGTCATAATATTAATATTATCTCAAAAATTGAGAATATGCAAGGAGTAGATAACATTGATGAAATTATTCGTGTTTCTGATGGAATTATGGTTGCTAGGGGGGATATGGGGGTTGAAATTCCACTAGAAGATGTACCAGTAATTCAAAAAATGATTATTAAAAAGGTTATTGATGCGGGAAAACAAGTAATTACAGCTACACAGATGTTGGATTCTATGATGAAGAATCCGAGACCTACAAGGGCAGAAGCTACTGATGTGGCAAATGCTATTTATGATGGGACTAGTGCTATTATGCTTTCAGGAGAGACTGCAGCGGGATTATATCCAGTGGAAGCACTGAAAACTATGGTTAAAATTGCAATTCGCACAGAGCAAGATATTAATTATATGGCACGTTTTAGATCTAGAGAAACTATGAGAAATCCAGATATTACAAATGCTATTTCACATGCTACTTGTACCACAGCAATTGATTTAAATGCAGCAGCAATTATTACGGTGACTCAGTCAGGAAGAACAGCGCGTATGATATCTAAATATCGTCCAGATTGTACCATTATTGGAGGAAGTATGTTTCCTAAAGTTTGCCGTCAGTTGAATCTTTCTTGGGGAGTTACACCATTGAATGTGGAGGAAAAAGAAGATGCAGATGAACTTTTTGAACATGCAGTAGAAGTGGCTGAAAAAGCAGGACTTGTATCTATGGGAGATATCACAGTGATTACTGCTGGTGTTCCTTTGGGTGTTCCTGGAACTACTAATATTTTAAAAGTACATGTAGCAGGTCATATTTTAGCTACTGGAAAGGGAATTAATGACAAAGTAATTTCTGCAAATCTCTGCGTTTGTAAAAATGTATCTGATTTGAAAACTAATTTTAAGGCAGGAGATATTATTGTTGCAAAAGAAACGAACAATGAGATGATGGAACAAATTCGGGAAGCGTCAGGATTAATTGTAGAAGAAGGGGGTTCAGATTCTCATGCTGTTATTGTAGGATTAAGTTTAGATATTCCAGTTATTATAGAAGCTGAAAATGCAACTGTTGTTTTAAAGACAGGTGCATATGTTACTTTAGATGCGCGACAAGGTATTATTAGAGTATAATAAAATAAGTAATAGGATACTTTAGACATAAGGCAAAAAGGAAAGTAAATATAAAAAATATACACTTTGATACATGACAAAGTGTGCTTCAAGGATAAAGAAAAGAGGAAGCAAATGAGAAAATATGGAAGATGGATAGCTACTTTATTTGTAATGGCAATGCTACTTGGTGGCTGTGCAAATTCTGGCAATGTAAAATCACAAGCAGAATTAGAAGGACAAGAAAGTAATATTACACAAAATAAAGATACCCAAAATAGTATTTCAAAAGATAATGATAAGGAAAAGGATATAGATACAAATAAGGACAAAAATATAGATAAGGAAACAGAAGATATAAATAAGAACAAAGATACAGATAAGGAGACAGATACAAGTAAGGATTCTAAGAATAATATCAGTAAAAAAAATGATAATTCTGGAACTGATATCAGTGAAAAAAATGATAATTCTGAAAACTTACCAGAAAGTGAAAATTTAGAAGAAAGCAAGTCAATGCCTGTATTAAATGCTGATACAGTGGTATATGCAAGAGAAGAAATGGTAACAACTTCTTCTGTTAATATTAGAAAAGCACCATCTGTAGATAGTGAAGTCTATCAGACGATTCCCCGTAAAACGGAATTGATTAGAACTGCAAATGATGGAACATGGAGTGCAATAGAGATTGAAGGTGTGGAATATTATGTTGCCTCAGAATATTTAAAATTAAAATCAGAAATGACAGAAAATGGACATTTGGTAGTGATTGATGCGGGTCATCAGGGAAAAGGCAACAGTGAACAAGAACCAATTGGACCTGGAGCTTCTGAGACAAAAGCAAAAGTTAGTAGTGGAACTTCTGGTTGTGTGAGTGGATTAAATGAATATGAATTAACACTTATGGTTTCCTTAAAATTACAGGCAGAATTAGAAGCTAGAGGATATGAAGTAATGATGGTACGCACGAGCCATGATGTAAATATTAGTAATAGTGAGCGGGCAGCAGTTGCAAATAATGCTGGAGCAGATGCTTTTATAAGAATACATGCCAATGGTTCAGATGACAGTGGTGAAAATGGAATTTTAACGATTTGCCCTACTTCTGCAAATCCCTATATGGGCAGTCTGTATAGTCAGTGCCGTAGTCTTTCAGAATATGTGCTAGATGGTGCGGTCAATGCCACAGGAGCTAATAAAAAGTATATATGGGAAACAGATTCTATGAGTGGCATTAATTGGTGTACGGTTCCAGTGACTATTGTGGAAATGGGATTTATGACCAATCCTACAGAAGATCAGAATATGGCAAATGATAATTATCAGCAGCAACTTGCGGTAGGAATAGCAGATGGATTGGATGCATATTTTGGAAATTAAGAGATAAGATGAAAGATAACAGAGAGTTTAATTTGTTCTTTCATGTTCTAACAGCCATTTTTTAATCTCTATTCCCCCAGCATATCCAATCAAAGAACCATCCGTTCCAATTACCCGATGACAAGGAATTATAAGCATAATAGGATTGCGGTTATTTGCCATACCTACTGCTCGACAGCCCTTTGGATTTTCAATCTGAAGGGCAATTTCTTTGTAACTGCGCGTTTCTCCAAATGGTATCGTACAAAGGACATTCCAGACTTTTTTTTGAAAAGGAGTTCCAATAGGATTTAAGGGTAATTGAAAAATCTTACGCGTTCCTTTAAAATATTCATTTAATTGTATTTTTGCAGAAGAAATCACAGATGAAGATTTTTGTTGAAGAGAGTCGGCAGGAAAATTAGATAATACTTGTGTGTTATCTGATAAAGTAAGATGTGTGAGGACATTATTTTCTTCTATGATTAGCATAGTTCCCAATGGGGAAGAATAATAATCAAAATATTTCATTTAGAAATAACCTCCGTTCTTTTATGGGAATTTATTAAAATTTTTTATCTTTTTACTACATAGACCTTTCATTAATTATTTTCTAATCTATAAATATACTTAGCTTACATTATATCATGCATATATAGTTCCTACAAGGCGCACTGATAAAATCAACAAACTTATAGAACAAGAATAGATATAAAAACTTATTATTTGTTACCTTGATTTTATTTATAAAAATGGGTATACTTTATAGCGAGTTTTAGATTTTCAGTTATATCAGATATAAAAGGACTTCCATTTTATAAGTAATAAATTATAAATTCATATTAATAGTGGAGCTAATCTTCTATCTGAATATAACCTCTAGCAAATTACAGAGATAAAAAAGTTTTATATCAATAAAGCTAATTTTCATCTCTTCTCAATAAAGCTAGAGGTATTTTTAAAATCTAATCATATCCTTAGGAGGAAAAAGCAATGCTTATTTTACAACAGATGTTGGTGTTATTCTTTGTTATGTTAGTTGGATTTTTCATGCAAAAAAAGGGAATTTTAAATGATGATATGAGTCAAAAGATATCTTGGATGGTAGTAAATATTGCCAATCCAGCTATGATATTGTCAAGTGTTTCTGGAGATAATCAAATAGAATCTCAAGAATTGATTATTACCATTATTATTTCTCTTAGTATGTTTTTATCTCTAATGATATTAGCCATATGGATACCCATGCTTTTCAATGTAAAACGTACACAATATGGAGTTTATCGAGTTATGACCGTATTTTCTAATATTGGTTTTATGGGATTTCCTATTATTTCTGCTTTGTATGGGAAAGAAGCATTATTTTATGCATCCCTGTTTGTTCTGCCTTATAATATACTGATTTATACTTATGGGATTTTGTGCTTGAGCAGTAAAACTGAAAATAAAAAGATAGAGAGTAAGAAAGCAAATCTCTTGATAGACAGTTTAAAAAAGATAGGAAATATAGGGGTTTTGGCAAGTCTAGCTGCTTTAGTTTTATATTTTGGAAATATAAGACTTCCAGAAATGTTTTCACAAGTGTTTGATATGTTCGCTGATTTAACAGCACCCTTAAGTATGATGGTAATAGGAGCTTCTTTTGGAAGTATGTCTTTCAAAGATATGTTGACAGATATTCGACTATTGATATTTTCTATTGTAAAACTTTTAATTCTGCCTATTTTAGGCATGTGGATTTTAACAAAATTTATTGAAAATCCTATGTTATTAGGGGTTTGTTTAGTGATGTTAGCAACTCCGGTAGGAAGTATGACAGCCATGTTGGCACAACAATATGAATGTGATAAAGATTTAGCATCTAGAGGTGTGGCATTAACTACTTTGCTTTCTGTAGTCACGATTCCAATTGTTGCAGCAGTTTGTAAGTTATTCTAAAGGAGAACAATGGATGAAAGTCAACTTAAAACCAGAAGCATATAATAGTTGGATCAAAGAACAGTTGAACCAGAAAAAAGAGGTAACATATCAAAAGTTTATTTCAAAGTTACTCCCAGGTATAGAAAATATTTTGGGAGTGCGTCTTCCTGAGTTGCGTAAACTTGCAAGTCAACTTGCAAAAGAGGAATGGAAGACTTACTTACATAATGCTTTGCAGGATAGCTATGAGGAAATTATGTTACAAGGAATGGTTTTAGGATATGCAAAAGGAGATTTGAAAGAAAAAAAGGAATATTTAAAAAATTTTATTCCTAAAATAGATAACTGGTCAGTTTGTGATAGTGTATGTTCTACCATTAAATTGGCAAAGGAACAGCCCGAAGAAATGTGGGAATTTTTGCAACCATATCTTTATAGCTCTCAAGAATTTGAAGTGCGTTTTGCATTAGTGCAATTATTGAATTATTATGTAAATAAAAATTATTTTTATCTAGTATTGAAAACTGTGGAACAAATTCAGTGCAACTATTATTATGTCAATATGGCACAAGCTTGGGCAGTTTCTATTTGTTATAGAGAATTTCCCGAGGAGACAATACCTTTTTTAAAAGAAAATTCTTTAAAAAACTTTATTCATAATAAGGCAATTCAAAAAATTACAGAATCAATGAAAGTTTCTAAAAAGGAAAAAGAATATATAAGGACCCTGAAACGAATTTGATTGACGGTAGGAACATAAAATTTTATAATATAACTGAATATCACAATGAATGATTACGAAACTTATCATCTTTTAATTTCATATATCATCTAAAAAACAATAGAAAATATGCTTTGCAAATTTTCCATTGTTAGGAATAAAAGAACGCGGGCTTTGCAAACTTTCTAGTGTTATAAATGAAAGTAATCTATTTAAAAAATGATAGGATGAAATTTTAATAGGTTCGTAATTTCAAAACTTAATAAAAGAAAGAGGTGACACAATGGTTGAATTAGACCAGTTCAAAACAACTTTGAACACATATAAAGAACCGTTAGTGGAAGTGAGGGATTCACTTTGACTTAGCAAATAAAGAACAAAAAATTCAAGAATTAGAGCGTGAAATGGAAGCCCCAGATTTTTGGGATAATACAGAGATTTCTCAGATAAAAATGAAAGAACTGAAAAGTCTAAAAGATGATGTGGAAACTTATGAACATCTTTCTCAACAGTATGAAGATATAGAAACTTTATTAGAAATGGGATATGAGGAAAAGGATGAATCACTGATACCAGAGATTGAGGAAGCTTTACAGGAGTTTGTAGAAACTTTTGAAAGTATTAGAATTAAGACTTTATTATCAGGAGAATATGATGGAGAAAGTGCAATTGTATCTCTTCACGCAGGAGCAGGAGGAACAGAATCTTGCGATTGGAATGCTATGCTTTATCGAATGTATAAGCGCTGGTCAGAAGATAAAGGTTTTGATGTAGAAGTACTAGATTCTTTGGATGGTGATGAGGCTGGGATTAAGTCCATTACTTTTGAGGTACATGGAGAAAATGCTTATGGATATCTCAAATCAGAAAAAGGTGTGCACAGGTTAGTGCGCATTTCTCCTTTCAATGCAGCAGGAAAAAGGCAAACTTCTTTTGCCTCTTGTGATGTAATGCCAGATATTGAGAAAGATCTTGATATTGAAATTAAAGATGATGAATTGAGGATTGACACTTATCGTTCCAGTGGTGCTGGAGGGCAGCATATCAATAAAACTTCCTCAGCAATTCGTATTACACATCTTCCTACTGGAATTGTAGTACAATGTCAAAATGAACGTTCTCAACATATGAATAAAGATAAAGCGATGCAGATGTTAAAAGCAAAACTTTATTTGCTAAAACAAGAGGAAAACGAAAGAAAAGCGGCAGATATTCGGGGAGAAGTAACAGAAATTGGATGGGGAAATCAAATACGTTCTTATGTGATGCAACCCTATACAATGGTGAAAGATCATCGTACCAATGCTGAAACTGGGAATGTGGATAGTGTAATGGATGGAAAGCTGGATTTATTTATCAATGCCTATTTGAAATGGAAGAGTCTTGAAGGTGCACAAAAATAAATTTTTAGAAAGAATATCAATATATTAAGATAGATTAGTTGATAGATTTGGCTGAAAGGAAATAAATATTTTTAATAAAAATACAAAGGTGTATTTAGAGGATATTTATCTTAGAGTGGTATGCCATAGGAGGATTTTATGGGAATTATTAGAGCAACAATGCAGGCAGTATCTGGGGGATTAGCAGACCAATGGTTAGAAGTGTATGAACCAGAAGATATGGGGGAAAGAACTGTATTTACAAGTGGTGTTAAAGTACGAAAAGGACAGAATACAAAAGGTAGTAGTGATACAGTAAGTAATGGATCTATTATTCATGTGTATGACAACCAATTTATGATGTTGGTAGATGGAGGGAAAATTGTAGATTATACCGCAGAGGCTGGATATTATAAAGTGGATAATTCATCGCTACCTTCTTTATTTTCTGGACAATTAAAAGATGGAATCAAAGAATCTTTCAGTCGTGTAAAATTTGGTGGTCAGACACCTACCATGCAAAAAGTATTTTATATTAATTTACAAGAAATTAAAGGGATTAAGTTTGGTACTAGAAATCCTATTAATTATTTTGACAATTTTTATAATGCTGAATTATTTTTGCGTACACATGGAACTTATTCTATTAAAATTACAGACCCTGTGAAGTTTTATGCAGAAGCTATTCCAAGAAATGCTAAGCAGGTAGAAATGGAAGATATCAATGAGCAGTATCTTTCTGAATTTTTAGAAGCATTGCAGTCAGCCATTAATCAAATGTCTGCAGATGGGATACGTATTTCTTATGTAGCTTCGAAAGGACGAGAGCTTGGAAGATATTTGGCTAATACATTAGATGAAGAATGGAATAAGATGCGTGGTATGGAGATTCAAGCAGTGGGAATTGCTAGTCTTTCCTATGATGAGAAATCTACACAGCTTATCAATATGCGCAATGAAGGTGCTATGCTTAGTGACCCCACAGTGCGAGAGGGATATATGCAAGGGCATGTAGCAAGAGGAATGGAAGCCGCAGGCTCAAATCCCAATGGCGCTATGGCAGGATTTATGGGTATGGGCATGGGAATGCAGGCAGGTGGTGGTATCATGGGAGCTGCGTCTGCCACTAATATGCAGCAAATGCAGATGCAACAAGAAAGGAATATACAACAGCAGCAGAATATACAACAGCAACAAAATATTCAGCAAATAAATAAATGGAGTTGTAGTTGTGGAGCAGTGAATACTGGAAAGTTTTGTTCTGAGTGTGGAAAACCTAAGCCAGAATCTTCGAAAGAATGGAACTGTAGCTGTGGAGCAGTGAATACTGGAAAGTTTTGTTCTGAGTGTGGCAGCCAAAGACGATAAGAGAAAAATTTGTCAACCATAGAAAGCACGCTTTGGGAACTTTTTATGGTCATAATAAGTTAGATAACTGTAAAATTCCAATTTATCTACTAACTGTCTTAACTTTCCTTTATTTTCAAGGCTTTACGGTATACCTAACCTTAAAATATGTATCCTTTTCCCTTGTTTTTGCCCTTATTGGCAAGTTACAAGGGAAAGTTTTTCTTATTCAGTTTTCATTGCTTAACTCATTCCCACAACC
>CAJUHG010000029.1 GCA_910586005.1 uncultured Lachnospiraceae bacterium
ATCATGCAGCAGCACATGCTTCTTATGCATATACAGATGTTGCAGCCATCTACCCAATCACACCATCTTCTGTAATGGCAGAAGCTACAGACGAATGGGCAACACAGGGAAGAAAGAACATTTTTGGCCAGACTGTACAGGTAACTGAAATGCAGTCTGAAGCTGGGGCAGCAGGTACCGTACACGGTTCTTTGGCAGCAGGTGCATTAACTACCACCTATACTGCATCCCAGGGATTGTTATTGATGATTCCAAACCTTTACAAAATCGCTGGTGAAGGACTTCCAGGCGTATTTAACGTATCTGCTCGTTGTGTTGCAACTCATGCACTCAATATCTTTGGTGATCATTCTGATGTATATGCTTGTCGTCAGACTGGTGCAGCAATGCTTTGTGAATCTTCTGTACAGGAAGTTATGGATTTAACTCCAGTTGCACATTGCGCTGCTTTGGAAGGACACCTTCCATTTATCAATTTCTTTGATGGATTTAGAACTTCTCATGAGATTCAGAAAATCGAAACTTGGGACTATGAAGATTTAAAGGATATGGTAGATTTGAATGCAATTGATACATTCCGTAAGAATGCATTGAATCCAAATCATCCACGTCTGGATGGTTCTGCACAGAATCCAGATATCTTCTTCCAGACCAGAGAGTCCTGTAATTCTACTTATGATGCAATGCCTGCAATCGTACAGAAATATATGGACAAAGTAAATGAAAAAATTGGAACAGACTATAAGTTATTCAACTATTATGGAGCTGCTGATGCTGATAGAATCATTATTGCAATGGGTTCTGTATGTGATACCATTGATGAAACCATTGATTATTTAATGGCCAAAGGTGAAAAAGTTGGTGTTGTAAAGGTTCGTTTATTCAGACCATTTAGCAAAGAAGCATTTGTAGCAGCTATTCCTGAAACTGTAAAGACAATTGCTGTATTAGACAGAACAAAAGAGCCTGGTTCTCTTGGTGAACCATTATATTTAGATGTAGTGGCAGCTTTGAAAGGAACCAAATTTGATTCTGTTAAAATTACAAGTGGACGTTATGGTCTAGGTTCCAAAGATACCACTCCTGGACAAATTATTGCTGTATATAACAATACAGAAAAAGAAAGATTTACAATTGGTATTTATGATGATGTTACTAATCTTTCTTTAGAAGTAAAAGAAGATCCTGTAACAACTCCAGAAGGAACCATTAACTGTAAATTCTGGGGACTTGGTGCAGATGGTACTGTTGGTGCAAATAAGAACTCCATTAAGATTATTGGTGATAACACAGATATGTTTGCGCAAGCATATTTTGACTATGATTCCAAAAAATCTGGTGGTGTTACTATGTCTCACCTTCGTTTTGGTAAGAAAGCAATTAAGTCTACCTATTTGATTAAACAGGCAAACTTTGTAGCATGCCATAATCCTTCCTATGTGCGTAAGTACAATATGGTTCAGGAATTAGTACCAGGTGGAACTTTCTTGTTAAACTGCTCTTGGAGTTCAGAAGAACTTGAAAAACATTTACCAGGACAAGTAAAGAGATATATTGCTGAAAATGATATTAAATTCTATACCATTGATGGTATTAAGATTGGTAAAGAAATTGGACTTGGCGGACGTATCAATACAGTTCTTCAATCTGCATTCTTTAAATTAGCAGCTATTATTCCAGAAGAGAGAGCAATTGAGCTGATGAAGGCTGCTGCCAAAGCAACTTATGGCAAGAAGGGTGACAAGATTGTACAGATGAACTATGATGCCATCGACGCTGGCGCAACAGGAGTTGTTAAGATTGAGGTACCTGAAAGCTGGAAAGATGCTCAGGATGAAAATTTTGCAAAAGTTGCAACAGGAGATAGAAAAGATGTTGTTGACTTTGTAAATGATATTCAGATTCCAGTAAATGGGCAAGAAGGTAACAAGATTCCTGTATCTGTTGTGAAAAAATATGAAAATGGACAAACTCCATCCGGATCTGCTGCATATGAGAAACGTGGTATTGCAGTTGATGTTCCAGTATGGATTCCAGAAAATTGTATTCAATGTAATATTTGTTCCTATGTATGTCCTCATGCAGTTATACGTCCAGCTGCTATGACAGAAGATGAAGCTTCTAAGGTACCAGAAGGTATGCAGACACTTCCAATGACAGGAATGCCAGAATATAAATTTAGTGTAACAATTTCTGCACTTGATTGTACTGGATGTGGTTCTTGTGCAAATGTATGTCCAGGCAAGAAGGGTGAAAAAGCACTTGTTATGAAGAACTGTGAAGCAAATGTTGGTGAGCAGGCATATTTTGATTATGGTTTAACTGTAGAGAAAAAAGCAGATGTTGTTGAGAAATTTAAAGAGACAACTGTAAAAGGTTCTCAGTTCAAACAGCCATTACTTGAGTTCTCAGGAGCTTGTGGTGGATGTGGTGAAACACCATATGCTAAATTGATTACACAGTTATTTGGTGATAGAATGTATATTGCAAATGCAACAGGATGTTCTTCTATCTGGGGTAACTCTTCACCATCTACACCTTATACTGTAAATGAAAAAGGACATGGTCCTGCATGGTCTAACTCTTTATTTGAAGATGCAGCAGAGTTTGGTTATGGTATGTTACTTGCTCAGAAAGCAATCAGAGAGAAATTAAAAACAAAAGTAGAAGCATTAGTTGCAGAAGGTAAAAATGCAGATGTTGCAGCAGCAGGGAAAGAGTGGTTAGACACTTATGGAGTTGGCGCTTTAAATGGAACTGCTACTGACAAATTAGTTGCAGCTTTAGAGGCTTGTGGATGTGATGCTTCCAAAGAAATTCTTGTTGAAAAAGATTTCTTAGCTAAAAAATCTCAATGGATTTTCGGTGGTGATGGATGGGCATATGATATCGGCTTTGGCGGTGTTGACCATGTATTAGCAAGTGGACAAGATATCAATGTTATGGTATTTGATACTGAAGTATATTCTAATACTGGTGGACAGTCTTCTAAAGCTACACCTACTGGAGCAATTGCACAATTCGCAGCAGGTGGTAAAGAAGTGAAGAAGAAAGATCTTGCTTCTATTGCAATGAGTTATGGTTATGTATATGTTGCACAGATTGCAATGGGTGCTGATTACAATCAGTGTATCAAAGCAATTGCAGAAGCAGAAGCATATCCAGGACCATCTTTGATTATTGCTTATGCTCCATGTATCAATCATGGTATCAAAGTTGGTATGAGCAAAGCTCAGACAGAAGAGAAGATGGCTGTGGAAGCTGGTTATTGGCATACCTTCCGTTTCAATCCAGAATTGAAGAAAGAAGGAAAAGCTGCATTCTCCTTAGATAGCAAAGCACCTACTGGAGATTACAAAGCATTCCTTAATGGAGAAGTACGTTACAATGCACTTGCAAGATTTAATCCAGAAAGAGCAGAAGAGTTGTTTGCTGTTTCTGAAGAACATGCAAAAGAGCGTTATGAATATTTGAATAAATTAATTACTCTATATGGAGAGAAATAGAAGTCATAAAAGAATCTGCTATAGAAAATCACTATAGATATTCTATAGTATCATAAATCTATAAAAGCCCTCATTAGAATTTGTTTCATTCTAATGAGGGCTTTTATTATGATAATAGAAAATTTGCATAACATGTTTTTCTATTATTTACATGAAGGCAAAGTGAGGAGTATCGTCGAGTTTGTATGGTCACACAGTGACATTTTCCAATAGAAAAAAACAAGAACAGCAGAGGAAAAATATCCATCTGCTGTTCTTTTATGTAATGTAATATTATATTATTTCCATTTAATGGTATAGGAACCAGAAGAAGAAGCATTGTAACGTTCTACTCTAACATAATAAGTTCCTTTATTAAGACCTTCTTGCCAAGATTGTCCAGTAAATGTATTAGTTACCTTTGTATAATAAGTAATTGTATCAGAAGGATACTTCAAACTTGCCAAAGTAGAACCTCCAATTGCTTTTCCATTGCTCTTACATAAAGTTATTTTAATTCCATTATCATAGTAAATAGAACTACCACTTAAGCGTGCACCATTTGTTTTAACTTTATAGGTTAAATTTATCTTTTGCTTTTTGGTAAGTTTAATCTTATACCAATCAACTTTTTTATCATTTGCAAGGATAACACCAGTTACATCCTTATTTTTACTTAAGGTTTTTGCTTTGGTTTTAGAGGTGTTAGAACCTTTCTTTACAGATTTTACTTCAGCAGTTACTTTGATTCCACCATAACTTTTAACTTTGAAATAATAAGTTTTACCTTTTGTTACACCATAAGTTTTGATACGCTGATAGGATTGAGAAGAAGAAACACCACTATCAAAATATTCATCCTTCCGTCCAATTGGTTGTTTTTTGCTGTTACAAAAAGTTAAAGAACCATATGCACCGCCCTGAATACTGGAATTATTCTTAATATTAAGAGTAATATAACCAGTTACACCTGGAACAAATTTAATATAATTAACTTTTTTGGTAACATACCAACAATTTTTATCAGATATCGTTACTGTTGTTTTTCCCTTTGCCTTAAAACTAAGAGCTTTTGTTGCTGCTTCTACTTCTTGAGGTGGTGTGATAGCAAAAACTGAAACCACCATGACTATCGCAAGTATAAAGCTTGCAATTCTGTTAAATAGTTTTTTTCCTTCTCTCATAATGCTTGTTCCTTTCTTTCATCTTTTTGATAGTTTTCCATAAACTCTACCATATATAATTTTACATTTAGTTTCTAAAAATGTCAATATTTTGTGAAAAATATAAGAAGAAAATCGGAAATAAATTTAAAAAAAATATAAAAATTACCCAAAAATATTTTAGAAATTTTTTATATATTACATATCAACTATTGAGTGATAAACCATTAATGATACCTTGTGACACGCCGAATGGCATACCAGAGGGTATAAAAACAAAATAGATTTCAAATATTTATTTTTCCTAAATCCATTTTTTTAAGAAAGCAGCTACTCCATGATGATTATTATCTAAGGTAATATCATCTGCTTGTTTGCGGATATCTTCTGGAGCATTAGCCATTGCAATGCCAAGTCCAGCAGCTCTCATAATATCCAAGTCATTTTCACTGTCTCCACAAGCAATTGTTTGTTCTATAGGAATATTTAGATAATTACATAATAGAGATAATCCCTTCCCTTTTGATACACCTGCTTTAGTAAATTCTAAATTTCCAAAACCACCAGAAAGATAAGCAATATCAGGGTAACAATTTAAAATTTGAATGGCATTGTCACGATCTATCAAACTTCCATCTTCCTTTGTTAAGAAATTCAAAGTGAATTTTTGTACAGGTTCCTGTTTTTCTCTTAAAAAAGCTGGAACATCAGAGATTAGGATACGTGTAGATAAAATATATTCTTTTATGGAATCTGGAAGACGCTTCACTTTTAAAAAAATTTCTCGGCAAGATTCAGGCATATATGCATTTCCTTGGATAAATAAGTCCATGTGTATTTCTAATTTTAGAAGTTCTTCTATAATTTTAGCGGCTAAATTTGCAGACATACATTCTTCAAAAAGACATTCTTTTTCGGGAACTCTATAAATAGCAGCTCCATTTGTAGTAATCGCATAATGAATCCCAAGTTCTGTCATAATCTCTAAAGGAAGTCCTTTATAAGGACGTCCAGTAGATATAACAAAAATAACATTGTGATTGATAGCTTGTTTAATAGCAGTTTTATTTTCATCTGATACTTTACCTTCAGAATTGAATAATGTACCATCTAAATCAAGAGCAACTAAACGAAAAGATTTTGAAGTATTCATAAGATTTCCTTTCTTTGTATTATATATTGTTATAGTTATAGATATAGGTAATTACCAAAGTTTTTAGAAATAATCATAATAAGTAAAATTTTTAGAAATATTTCAACAGACAAAAGTAATTGTAGATGGAAAAAACAATAATTTCAAGGACTTTATAATTAATTTTTAAAATAACTTGCATATCCAAAAAATCTATGTTACAATAACAGCGCTGTTGTATGATAGGCAGCATAAGCTTAGAAAATCAGTGAATAAGATTAAAATATAGAGTGAAGAGGTGAAAATCATGAGAGAAGGACTCCATCCAGATTATTATCAGGCAACTGTAACTTGTAACTGTGGAAATACTTTTGTTACAGGATCAACAAAGAAGGATATTCATGTGGAAATTTGTTCCAAATGTCATCCATTCTACACAGGACAGCAAAAAACAGCGCAGGCTCGTGGACGTATTGATAAATTCAATAAGAAATATGGCATAAATAATCAGTAGAGCCATTGGTGGGAAGCCGCCTTTGGTATTTTTCCATATATTTTGGAATAATTTTTGCATACTCTGTAAATGACTGAGAGCATGCAACAAGGGAGGATGTCTTTTAACTTGGACATCCTCTATTTTTTATCTTATAGGAAATACCTTGTCACGCTAAAGCGTGAAAGTATATTTCCTATAAGATAAAAATAATTATGCGCACTCGTGCGAATGGAAAATGTCACTATGTGACCGCACTCGGCGCAGCAAAGCGTACAAGTCCCTCATGAATGAGGGATTTAGGGAGCTGAAGCGGACTTGTCCGCTTTATTCTATCATAGGAAAAAAATTAATTGTACATAATATAGCAAAGTATTACAAAAAAGGAGTGAATATTTTGGCATATTCTGGAATTGGTGGTCAGGCTGTTATGGAAGGCGTTATGATGAAAAATAAGGATACATACGCAGTAGCGGTGCGTAAGCCTGATCATGAAATTGTTGTGGAAAAAAGAGAATATAAAGGAATTTGTCCAAATACTGTTATAAAAAATCTAATATTTGTTCGAGGAATCATTAATTTTATAGAATCAATGATTTTGGGAATATCCACACTCACTTTTTCTGCTTCGTTTTTTGAAGAAGAAGAAACCACAAAAGAAAAGAAAGAATATAAAAAGGGAAAAAAAGAAAAAGTGGAGATGGGATTTACAATTCTAGTATCAATTGTGTTAGCAGTAGCAATTTTTATGGTACTTCCTTTTGGAATATCCTTACTATTTCAAAATTTTATTCCATTTGAAACAGTGGTTATTTTGATAGAAGGAATGATAAGAATTGCAATATTTTTAGGGTATATTTTGTTAATTTCTCAAATGGAAGATATTAAGCGTGTATTTATGTATCATGGTGCAGAACATAAATGTATTAATTGTATTGAACAGGGGATGGAATTAACCATTGAAAATGTAAAGAAAAGTTCTAAAGAACATAAGCGTTGTGGAACTAGTTTTTTATTTTTTGTAGTGATAATTACAATTATTGCTACTATGTTTATTCGGGTGGATTCTAAATTGCTTCGGTTAGTTCTTAGAATAGCTATTGTTCCATTAATTGCAGGGATTTCTTATGAGATTATTCGCCTTGCAGGAAGAAGTGATCATATAATCGTGAATTTTTTAAGCAAACCTGGGTTATGGATGCAGAAACTAACTACCCGAGAACCAGATGAGGATATGATTGAGGTAGGAATTGCCTCTGTAGAAGCTGTATTTGATTGGAAACAATATATACAAAGCATAAGGAAGAAGGAAGATTTATGACTTTTGAGCGTGCATTGAATTATGGGAAAGAATTGCTAAGAGAAGCAAAAGTACCAGATTATGAATTAGATGCATGGTATTTGATGGAATATACTTGTAAAATGAGTAAAAGTGAATATTATCTCTATGGACCAGAAGAAATGGAAAATGAACAATTTCAGGAATATGAATTATTGTTAAAGAAACGTGGAGAACGAGTTCCCTTGCAGTATATTACTGGAAAACAGGAATTTATGGGATTAGATTTTAAAGTAAATTCCCATGTATTAATCCCACGTCAAGATACAGAGACGTTGGTAGAAGAGGCAATAAAAGTATTAGAACCTGGAATGGAAATACTAGATTTATGTACTGGTTCTGGATGTATTATTATCAGTCTTTTGAAATATGCAAAACCAAAAGTACTTGGAACTGCGAGTGATATCTCAAAACAAGCCCTTTTAATTGCAAAAGAAAATGCAAAGATTAATCAAGTGGAACTTAATCTTATACGCAGTGATTTGTTTCAAAATATTATAGGAACTTTTGATTTGATTATTTCAAATCCTCCATATATTCCTACAAATATGATACAAACCCTAATGCCAGAAGTAAGAAATTTTGAACCTTTAGAGGCATTAGATGGAAAGGAAGATGGTCTTTCTTTTTATAGAGAAATTGCACAAAAAAGTAAAGAATTTTTAAAAGCAAAGGGATATTTATATTTTGAAATTGGACATGATCAAGGAGAACAAGTAGCTTTCCTTATGGAAAACCAAGGATTTCAGAATGTAAAAATTATCCAAGATTTAGCAGGAAAAGATAGAGTAGTTTGTGGCAGTTTACCAGAAGAAATAGAATGATATCATATAAGTGGCAAAAGGTTAGGTATTTCACATTTGAAGGAACTATAAAATTTGAAACTAATAAAATATAAAAGCTTGGAAGAATACAATAGAAAGGAAGAAAAAAATGTTTGATAAATTAGAAGATATTCTATTACGATTTGAAGAAATTATGAATCAACTAAGCGAACCAGATGTAGCAAATGATACAAATAGATTTCGAAAATTGATGAAAGAACAAAGTGATTTGGCTCCTATTGTAGAATCTTATAAAGAATATAAGCAAGCAAAACAGACAATGGAAGACGCTCTTGTTATGTTGGAAGAGGAAAGTGACGAGGAAATGCGAGAGCTTGCAAAGGAAGAATTGAATGACTCTAAAGAAAAAATAGAAGCATTAGAGAAAAAGTTAAAAATTTTACTTTTGCCCAAAGACCCAAATGATGATAAAAATGTTATTGTAGAAATTCGTGCAGGAGCTGGTGGTGACGAGGCAGCACTTTTTGCAGCAGAAATTTATCGGATGTATGTACACTTTGCTGAAAATAAACGTTGGAAAGTAGAGACTATGGAATTTGAGGAAATTGGTATTGGAGGTATGAAAAATGTTACCTTTATGATAACAGGACAGGGAGCATATTCTGTAATGAAATATGAATCAGGAGTACATCGTGTGCAACGTGTGCCAGAGACAGAATCTGGTGGCCGCATTCATACTTCTACAATTACAGTAGCAGTTATGCCAGAAGCAGAAGAGGTGGATGTTGTAATTGATGAAAAGGATATTCGGATTGATGTTATGCGTGCATCTGGAAATGGCGGACAGTGTGTGAATACTACTGATTCAGCGGTTCGTTTAACACATTATCCTACTGGAATTGTAATTTATAGTCAAACGGAAAAATCTCAATTACAGAATAAAGAGAAAGCTTTTGCATTGTTACGTGCAAAACTTTATGATATAGAGTGTCAGAAGCAGCATGATGCAGAAGCAGAGGCTAGAAGAAGTCAAATCGGTACAGGAGACCGTTCTGAAAAAATTAGAACTTATAATTTTCCACAAGGACGTGTAACAGACCATAGAATTAACTTAACCTTGTATAAATTGGATAAAGTAATGAATGGGGATATTCAAGAAATTGTAGATGCATGTATCGCAGCCGACCAGGCAGCGAAGCTGGCGAATATGGGTGAAAGCGCTTGAGAGTTGTGTTTGGGCGGTGGTTTTGGAAAAGTCAGCATAGATGAGTATCGAATAAAAATGGAAAAAGACGGTCATGGACAGATTCATCGACTGTCTCTTTTGCTTTTTGGGTTTTATGGACGCACTGTACACCTCTATTTGGGCGGTATGGATGTATGTATAGCCTTATGCATGGCCTCTGACGGAAAAAGCGGTGGTTCTTTTTTGTTGCGGTGGTATTGGGTGGTGTGATATACTTATGATAATATAAAAAAATTGTATATAAACTTGTTTTATAAATATAAAGGTGAAGAGCTTGAAGACATGATTTCAAAATTTGAGAAGAAAATAGAAGAGAAGGATCTTGATTATTTTTGTTCACAGGAAACAGTTATTTTTCTTTATGATAGTTTTCAGAGGCACGGTTTGGGAAAGAGATATGCAAAGCAGCTTTAGAGATTGCCGATGGTCTGAGAGATACAGAATCTATGGCGAAAGAGCCAACACAATTTAGATATGATAATTGGGAATATCAGGATTATGATAATTCATGGGGGTGTGACAGACTTACAAAAAAATTTATTGAAACTGTGAATAAACGCAATAGGGAAAATTTTACTTCATGGGATGAAATTATGGAAGGTTACCAGAGAATAGCGGACGGCTCTGAGGAGATTGAGAAAAACAGATATATTGAAATTCTCAAAGATGTTCTGAGCATGTATAAGCATTCCTATGGGAATATGGAAGAAATGTGGAATTTATTAATAAAATTGTCGAGAGGGGCAGCCGATAAAATTTCAAGAGAAACATTGGAGGAATTGCTCCAAGATACAGAAAGTAGTTTGGAAATCTGCAATTATACGCATTTGTTACAGAAATAGAAGAATGTGATTATTTTAGTGAGCAGGCAAAAATGTACCAGAAGATTTTGGGGAGTAATAAAAATTTCAACTATAAAATATAGAAAAATGCAGGGAGGTTTTTGTATGTCTGAAAGATTAACATGGGAGGAGATTCAGGAAAGATACCCAGACCAGTGGGTTGGACTTGTTGATGTAAAATATGTAGATGATGATGGTATCTCTATTGAGTCAGCAGTTATAAAATATTTGGACAAAACAAAGAGTGAATTGACGATGAAGGCATTAAATGGAGAGATTGTTTCGAGATATACAACGCCTGACCATATTTTCCAATTGGGAATGTTGGGGGTATTGCGATGAAACAGTTTACATTAAGGCTTGATAAGAAACAGCAGAGACCTGTTGTGCTTTTGAATGATGCATTGACAGCGTTACTGGACACAGGCGCGGTTATTCCAGTATGGACAGATGCTGAGAAGATTTTGGTAAATGCTTTAGGTGGAAAATTAGTAAAAGAGAAAGTGCCGTTCACAGGATTTGGGGGTATTGCTTACGGCAATCTTTATCAGGTGACAATTCAAATAGGTGATTTAATATTTCCAAGCATGCATATCGTTGCGAATAATGAAATCAACACGTCATATAACCTTATTTTAAGTGCAACAATGTTCCAAAACTTGATTTACGAAATTGATGATAAAAACCATAAATTCAATGTCACAATACCAGATGATGAAAGCTATATAAGGAATCTTCGAATCAAGGACACGAATGGCAGATTACATATTTTATGCCATTCTGCCTGGCAATAGACTGATATAGGGCCAGTGTCAGAACAGTAAAACAGAGTTTTTGATAAGTGTAGGTGGAAAGTTTTTCATTTTCATTGAAAAATTGTCAGGTTATTCTGGATAGTGCATATTTTATAGAAATCTTGACATGTAAGCTGAATTTTCCAGATGTCTGCTGCCGGAGTATGGCTGTGTTTGCTCCGAGCCTTTTGTATAGTAACGTTTGTACACAGACCGTTTGGGCATAGCAGCATTTGTTCCGAGCCTGTTATTTTAGCAACGTTTGTTCCGTGCAGCCGACCAGGCAGCGAAGCTGGCGAATATGGGTGAAAGCGCTTGAGAATCATATTTTATAGGAAATTAGTGGGATATTGATATCAAACTGTTTACAATGTAATAATAGCTTTCAAAGGTTCATTATTTATGTGCAAAGACTTACAAGAAAAGAGGTTTTTAATTGTGATAGAAAAACAAGAAACAAGAAAAGAAATTTTTAATGATACTAAAAAATGTTATCAGAGTAACAAGATATTGATAAATTCCATAAAAAATTCAAAAAAATATCAGCTTGTGATAACTGAAAATGATAATATAAAACAAACGGATTATAACATATATGATATCCCTGCAAACGTAATTGTTTCAAAGAAGAGAAGTCTTGAGGCTTCTATGGAATATAAGGAACAAAAGGTTTGTATCTTGAATTTTGCTTCAGCAACAAAGGCAGGTGGTGGAGTAGAAAAAGGGGCAAATGCTCAGGAAGAAGCTATTTGTAGATGCAGTACTTTATATCCATGTATTTCTGATAGAGAAATAGTAAATCAATTTCATAATAAGCATAGGGAATTATTAAAAACTGGTAAATTAAATGCATTATATAATGATGACTGTATCTATACACCAAATGTTATTGTTTTTAAGACTGATACAAACAATCCAGAATTAATGGCTGAGAAAGACTGGTACAAGATAGATGTGATATCTTGCGCAGCACCAAATCTAAGAAGAAAACCCAGTAATACTATGAATCCAAATAGTGGAAAGGCAGTTGACATTGAAGCAAATACCTTATTGAATTTACATATAAAACGTATCAAAAAGGTTTTGGATATTGCAAAAGCAAATCTTGTTGAAGTTGTAATTCTAGGAGCATTTGGCTGTGGAGTTTTTCAAAATCCTCCAGAAATAGTAGCAGAAGCAATGGCAAAAGTGATCAAGGATTATTTATATAATTTTAAAACGATTGAATTTGCTGTATACTGTTCAACTAAAAATACAAAAAACTATGATGTATTTTATGATAAATTATCTTAAATGGTTTTTTGAAACTACGAGCGTCACATTCTGTGAGACGGTTCAGCTTTGTGTGGGCACTTGTATCTTACAAGCAATTTCGGGGATGTTCCTCACTTTGTATTAATATAAAAGAGACAGATTTTTAATATCTGTCTCTTTTTCATTTAGACTTATAAAATAAATTTTTTAATTTTTTACAATTTATGACAATAGAAAGTTCGCAAAGTTTGTTTTCTATTTTTATTTTATATATTCTACATAATAGAATATTTCACTATAAGTAAAAGAAATTTATAGTAAAAAGTGATACATATATTTAGTAAAAAATATCACTAAATTGTTTCTTCAAAAATAATCCAGAATTGCCAAAATTAAAATATAGCTTTCTAAGAAATGCTATGATATACTGTAGCACGCTAGAAGAGAATTGAATAAGACCTAACAGTATAAATGTAAAAAATCACAATTGCTTGTTTTTAAAACGAATTTATGATATAATTTTGGTCGATATTATATATTAAAATTACTAAAATAAAGGAGGAAAAAAATTTATGAAGAAAAAATTACTATCCCTTTTCCTTGTTGGTGTACTCTCGATAAGTATGCTTGCCGGATGTGGCAAAAATGAGGGAAATGCAGATGATTCCAATAATATGGAACAGTCTGACAATAATGAAAACAAAAATGAAGGTGAAGAAGAAGGAGAAGAAAATCAAGATTCTGGCGATGACCAAGAGGTTACCTATAGCAACAAACAGGTAATTATAGGGGATGGTACAGAGACAAGTGGAGATATTACTCCTATGTGGACAAATTCTGCTTCTGATTTTTATACTTATAAAATGATTACCGGTTTAGAAACCGTTTATGTGGATCAAGAGGGGAAATGGAATGTAAATGAAACCGTTGTTGATTCGATAGAAGATAAGGATAATGAAGATGGAAGTAAAACTTATACAATTAAAATTAAGGATGGTTTAAAATTTAGCAATGGAGAAGCTGTTACTGCTAAAAATTATGTATTTTATTATTTATTCTGGGGCAGTAATGAAGTATTGTCAGATTTAGAAGCTTCTGAAGCTGCGTCTATGGTGCCAAGATATGCAAAAGGTTATGCTGCATATTCAGCAGGAGAAAGTGATACGTTTGAAGGTGTTCATTTAATAGATGATATGACATTTTCTGTTACTATTGATTCCGAATTTTTGCCATATTATTATGGAAAAGCATTGGTATCTGTGACACCAGAATATATTCAAGGATGGGTACCAGAAGATGTTACGATTGAAGAAACAGAAAATGGTGCAAAATTCTCAGATAATTTTACTGCAGAATATATTGGGGATAAGGTGAATGAATTCCGTTATCATCCAACCGTGTGTTCAGGACCTTATATGTTTACCTCTTATGATACAAATGCATATGCTTATACTTTAACAAAAAATCCTGAATTTGCTGGAAATTTTGAAGGGCAGAAGGCAAATATTGAGACAGTTATCTATAAATATGTTGCGCAGGATACCATGATGGATCAGTTGAAAACAGGAGCGATTGATATTTTATTGATGACTGCTGATGGCAAAGACATAGAAGCAGGTCTTGATTTGGTAGATGAAGGTGGATTTGATTATATCAATTACCCACGTGCAGGATATGGCATGATTACTTTTAAATGTAATCAAGGACCTACACAGTTTAAAGAAGTGCGCCAAGCAATTGCATATTTATTAGATAGAAATGCATTTGCACAGACTTTTACAGGTGGACATGGTACAGTAGTAAATGGGCCTTATGGTTTATCTCAGTGGATGGTAAATGAACATGCAGATGAAATAGATGCATTGAATGCTTATACTTACAGTCCAGAAAAAGCAGTGCAGTTATTAGAAGAAGGTGGCTGGGTATACAGCGAAGATGGTTCTGATTTTGTTCCTGGAAATGGAATACGCTACAAAAAATTAGAAGATGGTACCATGATGCCATTGATTATCAGTTGGTGTTCTTCTGAGAACAATTCTGTATCTGATTTGTTAGTAACTAGTTTACAACAGAATCCAGATCTTGCAAAGGCAGGGATTCAGATTGACCAGAAAGTAGTTACATTTACAGAATTAAACCAGAATTACTATGATGGAAGTACAGAAAATCCATATCAAATGTTTAATTTAGCAACTGGTTTTGGCAATCCTTATAACGTTGCATATATGTTTGAGCCTGGTGCTGATTCTAATGTTAATTGTCTATTAGATCCAGAAGGAACAGAACTTTATAATTTAGTAATAGCCATGAATCAGACAAAAGAGGACGATGATGAAGCATATGGCAAGAACTGGCTGAAATTTATACAGAAATGGAATGAGTTAGTACCAGAGATTCCATTATATTCCAACGATTATCATGACTTTTTCAGTAACAAAGTCCATGATTTTGAACAGGATGGATATAATTGGGATGTATCTTCTGCAATTCTTTATACAAATATAGAATAGAGAATAAGACAGTAGTAGGTAAATTGTCTGCTGCTAGAGAGATAGAAGAATAGGATATGTATTGCTGGTTGGCAGCTCATATCCTATTCTTTGTGTAATAAATGAGTGATATTCTCTAAAAAATATGCGAAAGTTGGTTGAACTATGTTAAAGTATGTTGGGAAAAGACTAGTGTATATGATAGGGGTTTTCTTCGTAGTATCTATTATTATGTTTGTATTATTTAATAGTACGCCTGGAGATCGGGCGTTAAATCAGGTGCAGAATTTACGAGGAAAAGTCTCAGATGAACAGTTCCAAATTCGTTATCAGGCAGCGAGAGATAAATTGGGACTAGATGATCCCATACCAGTTCGATATGTAAAATGGATGGGAAATTTATTGAGTGGAGATTTAGGATATTCCACTTTTTATAAAAAAGATGTGATTGATGTGATTGGGGAACCGTTAAAAAATACAATGATTATCAATCTTTTTTCTACCTTTGTGGCATTGGCGATTACAATACCGCTGGGGATTTTTTGTGCAGTAAAGAAATTTTCTAAATTTGACAATGCAGTGCAAGTTTTAACGATTGTGGGTTACAGTGTACCTATTTATATTATTGGTCTTATATTGATTTATCTCTTTTCTGTTCAGTTGGGCTGGCTGCCAATTAGCGGTATGAATTCCCCTAATTTTCAAGGAAGTGGGTTTACAGCTTTTCTAGATCGTCTCTATTATCTGACATTACCAGTGATTGTTATGACAATAGCCTCTTTGGGTGGAATGACGCGTTATGTTCGTGCAGCAATGATTGATGCATTGCGTATGGATTACATTCGTACTGCAAGAGCAAAGGGGTTAAAAGAAAAAGTAGTTATTTATTCTCATGCTTGGAGAAATGCGTTATTATCTGTAGTGACCTTGATTATTAGTTGGTTTATGAGTGTATTTATGGGGTCTATTATTGTGGAACAAGTTTTCCAGTTAAATGGTATTGGTAAAATGTATTATACAGGACTTATGAATCAAGATTATGATGTAGCTCTAGCAATTCAAATGTTGTATTGTGTGATTACTTTAATTAGTAATCTGGTAACAGATTTAAGTTATGGTATTGTGGACCCAAGAGTTCGAATTGATAAATAGGAGGAAAAGAATTTATGAGTAAAAATAATAATAATGAAAAGAAACCTTCTTTTTCTCTTATAAAGCGACTATTTGGGGGAAAGAATAAAGAAATGGATATTATGCAAGAGGAAGCAATTCAGAGCCCCATGCGTACGATTGTAAAAAACTTTGTTGGAAACAAACTTTCTATGGGTGGATTGATAATTTTTGTTTTGATTTTTCTGATTGTATTAATTGGACCTTTCTTTTATCCTATACAGTTAAGTGAAAAAGAAGAAACTCAAATTAATGTAGCACCAGGTATGGACATGATGAAACTTCCAAAAGAATTGGAAGGAAATGTAAAAATGATTTCTACAGGTTCTACCTTTAGTGTAGGTGTAGATAATAAAGGAAAAGTTTATACCTGGGGACGTACCAAGATTAGTAGTAAAATTGATATAAAAAAGGATATGCCTTCTCAAAAGGAATTAGGAGAAGTTGTTGCTGTCTCAGCAGGATTTGATCATGTGATGGCATTAAATACAGATGGAGAAGTGATTTGCTGGGGAAGCAACCGTATGAGTCAAGCAAAAGTTCCAAGTGGAATAAAGCGAAAAAAGATTAAGCAAATTGCTGCTGGTTATCAAGTTTCCTTTGCATTGACAGAAGGAGGAGAAGTTCTATACTGGGGAAATGAAAATTTAAATGATATTCGTGTTACTAGAAAAAATGGCAATGGTAAGATTGATAAGATTTCTGTTGCAAATACTACTTTAATGGCAATAACCAAAAGCGGAGAAGCTGTGCATATGGGAAGTCAGCCTTCTGATATTGATACAATCCCAGAAGATTTAGGTAAAGTTGTGGATATAGCAACTACTTCAGATAATGCCTTAGTATTATTGGAAGATGGTTCTCTTCGTGTTTGGGGAAAAAAAGGAAAAGCGATTATGGATATTCCTAACATAGATGGAAAGATAATTGCTTTAGCTGCTGGTAGAAGCCATTTTACAGTTTTAACAGAAAAAGGGGATGTATATGTCTGGGGCGATAACAATAAGGGACAGACAAAACTGCCTTCTAATGTTAAAAATATTTCAGCAGTGTTTAGTGGTTCCTATCAAAATTATGCAATCACAGAATCAGGAAAAACCATTACTTGGGGCCTAAAAGGATATTTTATGGGCAGTGATGAATTAGGAAGAGATGTGTTTGCTAGATTATTAAATGGTGGACGTATGACCATGACAATTGGTGCAATTGCTGTTATTATCTCTACTATAATTGGAATTATTGTCGGTGGTATCTCAGGATTTTTTGGTGGCTGGGTTGATATTATTATGCAGCGTATCACAGAGATTGTAAGTTCTCTACCATTTTTACCTATGGCTATGATTTTGACTTCTATTATAGGAAATAGTCTTTCAGAAAATGCAAGAATTGCATTGATTATGGTGGTTTTGGGTATTTTAAGTTGGCCTACCTTGGCACGCTTAGTACGTGCTCAGGTGCTTGCAGAACGTGAAAAAGAATTTGTAACAGCAGCAAATGCAATGGGAGTGAAAAAATCATCTATTGTATTTAAACATATTATTCCTAATGTGATTTCTGTGATTATTGTATCTGCAACCTTAGATTTTGCAACTTGTATGCTAACAGAATCTACCTTATCCTTCCTTGGATTTGGTGTAAAATTACCTCGTCCTACTTGGGGAAATATGTTGAATGGATGTGTAAATTCTGTAGTAATTAAGAATTGTTGGTGGAGATGGGTATTCCCTGCAATTATGTTAAGTATTTGTGTAATTTGTATTAATATGATTGGTGATGGTTTAAGAGATGCCATTGATCCAAAATCAAATGAACGCTAGAAGGAGGAAAACACAATGGCTTTATTAGAGATTAATGATCTGCATACCTTTTTTAAAACGAAAAGGGGAACAGTAAAAGCAGTAAATGGTGTTTCCTACTCTGTGGAATCAGGTAAGACACTTGGGGTTGTTGGTGAAAGTGGAAGTGGAAAATCTGTGTCTGCCATGAGTATTTTAAAATTATTAGATGGAAATGGTTATATTGATAGTGGAGAAATTATTTTTAATGGAAAAAACTTAGCAGATGTTTCTATAAAAAATATGTGTAAAATTCGTGGAAATGAGATATCTGTTATTTTTCAAGAACCTATGACCAGTTTAAATCCAATATTTACCATTGAAAGACAAGTAAGTGAACCATTTTTAATTCATCAAAATATGAATAAAAAAGAAGCTGCTAAGAAAGTTGTAGAAATGTTAAAGGATGTGCGTATTCCAAATCCAGAGGCGGTGGCAAAACAGTATCCTCACCAATTGTCTGGAGGAATGCGCCAACGTGTAATGATTGCTATGGCACTTGCATGTCAACCGAAGCTTTTAATTGCAGATGAGCCTACAACTGCGTTAGATGTTACGATTCAAGCACAGATTTTGAAACTAATGAATGAGTTGAAGAAAGAGAAAGGAACAGCCATTTTATTTATCACACATGATCTTGGAGTAATCAACGAAATGGCAGATGATGTTGCAGTTATGTATTGTGGACAAGTAGTAGAAAAGGCACCTGTACATCAAATTTTTGGTGAAAATCGATTCCTTCATCCTTATACAGAAGGTTTGCTATTTTCTATTCCAAGACTAGATACACCCACAGGAGTTAGATTAGAAGCTATCCCTGGTGCGGTGCCTCATCCATTAAATCTACCCAAGGGCTGTAAATTTGCTCCACGCTGTAAATATGCTACAGATAAATGTAGAGAGCAAGAGCCAATACTTGAAGAGGTGGAACATGGGCATAATGTACGTTGTTTTTATCCAAAGAAAGGGGAACGATAGGCATGAGTGAGCATAAAAAAGTTTTATTGCATATTTCTGATTTGAAACAGTATTTCCCAGTTGGAAAAAAACAATTTGGAAAAGAGCAGCTCTTTGTAAAAGCAAATGATGGAATTTCTCTAGATATCTATGAGGGAGAAACGTTTGGTCTTGTAGGAGAAAGTGGATGTGGAAAATCTACGTTTGGACGCACTTTACTTCAATTGTATCACCAGACAGCAGGTCGTTCCATTTATTATGGTCGTACCATAGAGGAGATTGCTCCTAAGTATGTGGCAGATATTTTTGAAAATCTTCCAGAAAAGAAGAAGAAATGTGAAGAAGCAAGAGAAAAGGCCAAGAAGCTCCGCACAGAGTGGGAGAATATGCCAGAAGGCACAGCTAAAAATATAGAATTGCAAAAACTAAATGAAGCTGAGACAATTGCAAAGAATGAACTTTTAGATATTACAGCTTTAATTGGTGGCTTGTATGTGGCAGATAATCTAAAAGAAATCTCTCAAGTATATGTAAATGAATATCATGCTACATTAAACCGTAGAAAATTAAAAGAGCAGATAACTGGATTAAAAGCGGAAATATCAAATAAAAAGTCGTCAATGAAAGAAAAGGGAAAAAGTGATAATGAAATTAATAGTATGGTAAGAACTTTGGAAGGTAAGGTTCAGCAGCTCGAAAGCCAAGTAATGCAAGAGGAGAAAAAAATAAAAGAGGAAGCTACCAAGATTCAAGGTTATAAAAAAGAAAATCAAAAAAAGAAAGAGTTTGCCTTGTATGAGTCTTTTATGGACAATGGAATTAATTTGGCAAATCTTACAGATGTGGAAATGCGTTTTCTGCGGCGAGATTTACAATTAATATTTCAAGATCCCTATTCATCATTAAATCCTAGAATGACAGTAGGACAAATTATTGGAGAAGGCCTTCAAGCCCATCATCTTTTTAAAAAGGGTGATGGGAAAATGCAAGATTATATTATGGAAGTAATGGAAAAATGTGGTTTAGCTTCTTACTTTATCCATAGATATCCTCATCAGTTTTCAGGCGGACAAAGACAACGTATTGGAATTGCAAGATCTCTCGCAGTAAATCCTAAATTTGTAGTATGTGATGAAGCAGTATCTGCGCTTGATGTTTCCATTCAATCTCAAATTATAAACCTCTTGTTAGATTTGAAAGAGCAGAATCATTTGACTTATTTGTTTATTTCTCATGACCTAAGCGTGATTAAGTATATCAGTGATCGAATTGGAGTTATGTATTTGGGAAATATGGTAGAGTTGTGTAAAACAGCAGAACTTTTTGAACGACCATATCATCCATATACAGAAGCATTACTTTCTGCAATCCCTACAACAGATATGGATAAGAAAAAGGAAGTTATTGTATTAGAGGGAGATATTCCTAGTCCAATTAAACCACCAAGAGGATGTAAATTTCATACTAGATGTCAACATTGTACAGAGATCTGCAAAGAAGTAGAACCAAAATTTGAAGAAGTAACACATGGGCATTTTGTGGCATGTCATCATAAATTAAATGTTCTAGAAAAGAAAAAATAGGTGAAGTATGCTATTCCAAAAAAAAGTAGACCGTGCATTGGAGAAACTTCATGAAGAAAGTGATTCCGCTAAAGCAGAAAGAGAATTAGATTTTCAAGAAGAACAGGTTCCATTGGAAAAACATGATTTTCTAGCGATGATAATTGCTGCATTTTTAGTTTTTTTACCTATTGCAGCAGTAATATTAGGAGCAATTGCTTTGATTGGATATTTCTTTTTCATGCATTGATTAAGCGAAAAGATAAAATCTATCTTCTTTCTAAGATGACACTTTCAACAGAGAAAGAACTATAAGTACATGTTTCAATTTTTTATCTGATATTATATAAAGAGGAAATGAATACCTATAAATACAAAGAAAAATTCTTGTGTATCATAAAGGGTTCATTTCCTTTTTCTGTCAGATAAAGTCTTGACAATATAGGATTGGGAAAATTATAATAGTGTTTATCCATAGTGGGATAATAGCAGAAATGTTGTTTATCTGACTAAATAAAACAAAGGAGAAAAGCCTACAAATTCCTTAAGTCCCTGATTAAATACAGAAGAAAGGTGTGTTATATGAGAAGAACAAAACAGATAGCAGGTATGATATTATCTTTTATATGCATATTAGGAATTTTTCCATCCATGTCAGTATATGCAAATGGAGAAAATTTATTTATAAGTGATAATAAATTTATGGATTCTGAAAGCAACAATATAGAGAATGAAATGGTAGAAGACAAGGCCGTTTTTACAGGGAGAAAGATATCTACCAATCATGTTGCAACCGCAGCGCAGCCAAATGGAGAAAATAATCCAGAGAATAGTGGAGATAATAGTGGAAGTACAGAAACAACTGTAAAATCTGAAGACAATAGTTTATCTACATTGACAATTTCACCTGGAACATTGTCTCCAGCATTTGTATATAATGTTATTGATTATACAGCATCTGTAGAAGAAGATGTAACTAGTGTCTCTGTGGAAGCAAAAACTTCTAATGAAAAAGCAACTATAGAATCAATTAGTGGGAATACAGATCTAAAGCAAGGGCAAAATACAATTAGAATTGTGGTAAAAGCAGAAAATGGAGCAGTTGCTACTTATAAAATTGTAGTCACTAGAGGAGGTACAAAAACAAGCGAAGAACAAACATCACAAACACAATCATCAGAAGGTCAGACTCCAAATACACAACAGCCTGAAAATCAAGATTCAAATGCACAACCATCTGAAGATCAAACTCCAAACACACAACAACCAGAAGTAAGCTCAGATGGTATTACAATTGATGGAAATGCTTTTAATTTAGCTTCCACAATCCCTGAAGATGTAATACCACAAGATTTTACCAAAACAACAATAACTTGCAAAGGACAACAAATAGAAGGATTGCAGTTTGAGAAAGCATCTTTAATATTAGTTTATCTTACTACTCCTAGCTTAGAAGTAAAAAATACCCTTGCAGTTTATGAGGAAGCAAGTGATAAGATTTATCCATTTCGCAAGGTAATATTGGGGGAAAAATATATAATTTTATTAGAACCACCAGCAGATACAGGACTTTCCGAAGATTATACTCAGACAACAGCTTCTATAGGAGAATTTTCTAATGTTCCAGTATTTACAAATGAAGCTAATAAAGAAGATTTTTCTCTTATCTATGGTGCTAGTAATTTTGGAAATCTAGGATGGTATCAATATGATATCAAGGAAGAAACTTTTCAGCGTTTCAACTCTGTTGTTTCCAAAGAGAAACCACAGAAAGTAGAAGCTTCAGATAATAGTGCAGAAATGCAAGCCTTACAAAATGCTTATAAGGATTTAGAGGGGGAATTTTATAAAAAGAAAGATGTGTCAAGAAAAACAATAGCAGTTATGATTTTTATTATTGCAGTATTAACAGTTATAATTGCAAATCTTTTGTTGCGTGGTAGACATGAAGCGCAGGAAGAAGATTGGGAAGAAGATTTTAAAGAAGAAAAACTTTCAAGAGTGCGCAAATATTTTAAAAAAGAAAACAATCATAGTGCAGATATCCAAAAAGAATCTAAAGAAAAAGAGAGAAAACCGTCAGATATAGAGGATTTGGATATAGACCTATTAGAACAATCTCAAGGAAAAATAAATGAAATTTCTGAAACAGAAAAAGATTGGAATACAGAAGTACCAGAAGAACCAAAAGCAAAAGTGCGCAAACGTGCTCAGATGAAAGAAGATTGGGATACAGAAGTACCAGAAGAGCCTAATACAAAAACCAATGAAGTTGGAAAAAATTTAGAGAAAAAAAAGGTATTAAGTCAAGAAACTAGACCAATAATGAAAGTAGAAGTACCATCTCACAGGAACCAAGAAGCTTCCCAAAAGTCGGAATTGCAATCTCAGCAAAAGCCAGAAAATTTAAAGAAATTAGAGGCAATAAAAAAATCAGAGGCTTATGCTCAAAGGAAACAGGAAATGCAAAGGAAGCCGGAATTGCAGTCACAAAGAAAGCAGGGATTTCCAAAAAGACCAGAGACTGTTCAAAAGACAGAATTGCAGCCACAAAGAAAACCACAATCCGCCCAAAAGTCGGAATTGCAGTCACAAAGAAAACAAGAATTTCCAAAAAGACCAGAGACTGCTCAAAAGTTGGAATTGCAATCACAAAGAAAACAAGAATTTCCAAAAAGGTCGGGGACTGCTCAAAAGTCAGAAACACAGCTTCAGGGAACATCAGAAGTTACAAAGAATACAGAATCTGTTAAGAAATTAGAAACACAATCTCGTAGGAAGCAAGAACTTACAAAAAAACCAGAATTAACTAGAAAGTCAGAAATACCACATCAAAAGAGAATAGAATTAGATGATAATTTTGAAGTAATTGATTTGGAAGATTTATAAGAAATAGGTGAATCATGTATATTGAGATAGATTTTAACAGTGATGAAGCAATTTATATGCAACTGCGTAATCAAATTGTTTTGGGAATTGCAACAAATCAATATCAGGAAGGGGAATCGCTTCCATCTGTGCGCCAGCTTGCAGAAAGCATTGGAATTAACATGCATACCGTAAATAAAGCATATCATGTATTAAGGCAAGAGGGATTTATTCGGTTAGATCGAAGGAATGGAGCTGTCATTTTTTTAGAAGAGGATAAAAGTCAAGCACTTAGAGAAATGAGAGAAACTTTTCAAGTGATTTTGGCAAAAGCAGTTTGTAAAAATATTTCAAGGGAAGAAGTGCATCAGTTGATTGATGAAATATTTAATGAATATGAATAATTGACAGGAGGAAGGAATGCATAAAAAATATACGCCACAGGCAGAAAAAGTCTTAGAATTGGCAGCAAAATTATCGAAAAAGTTAGAGCATAATTATGTGGGTACCGAACATATATTAGCAGGATTATTGCAAGAAGGAACAGGAGTAGCAGCTCAAGTTCTGATAGAAAATCACTTAGAAGAAAAAAAATTATTGGAGTTGATTGAGGAATTAATTTCTCCAGGAGAAAATATTTCATTATTAGATGCGGATGGATATTCTCCTAGAACACAAAAAGTATTAGATACAGCAGAAAAAGAATCAGACCATTTTAATAATGATAAAATTGGAACAGAACATCTTCTTTTGGCTATTATAAAAGAAAATGAATCTGCAGCAGTACGACTTTTAAATACCATAGGAATTAACTTACAAAAATTATATATTGAGCTTTTAGGAGCTATGGGAGAAGAAGGAAGATTTTCTAGAGAAGAATTAAAGTCTGCAAGAGGAAGAAAAAGAAATTTAGAGAATACTCCTGTATTAGATCAGTATTCTAGAGATTTAACAAAACTTGCTTTAGAGGGAAAACTTGACCCAGTAATTGGAAGAGAGGAAGAAATCCGAAGAGTTATTCAGATTTTAAGTCGCAGAGGAAAAAATAATCCTTGTTTGATAGGTGAACCAGGTGTTGGAAAAACTGCTATTGCAGAAGGATTAGCACAACAAATTTCTTTGGGATTGGTACCAGAATCTGTAATTGGAAAACGGGTAATTACTTTAGATTTATCTAGTATGATTGCTGGTACAAAATATCGCGGAGAATTTGAAGAAAGAATTAAAAAAATAATCCGAGAGGTAATTGGAGCCGGAAATATTTTGCTATTTATGGATGAACTCCATACCATTATTGGAGCAGGTGGAGCAGAAGGTGCAATGGATGCATCTAATATTTTGAAACCTTATCTTGCTCGAGGAGAGCTTCAGATGATTGGAGCTACTACTATAGAAGAATATAGAAAATATATTGAGCGAGATGCTGCACTGGAGCGGAGATTTCAACCAGTAATGATAGAAGAGCCTACCATAGAAGATACACTAGAGATTTTGAAGGGATTGCGTAAATTTTATGAGAAGCATCATCAGGTAGTGATTACAGATGAGGGATTAGAGGCGGCAGCAAAGCTTTCTGCTCGATATGTCTCAGATCGTTTTTTGCCAGATAAAGCAATTGATTTGATGGATGAAGCAGCAGCAAAGGTACGATTAGAGGGGGTTAAGACTTCTACTTCTTTGCAAGATATACAGATTGAAATCAATCGTGTAACAGAAGAGATGGAGGAAGCTATTCAAAAAATGGAAATTGAAGAGGCTTCTAATCTAAAAAAAGAAAAAGAAATTTTGCAGACAGAATATGAAAAAATGCAGAAAAAAATCAAAAAGTCTATGAAACGTAAAAAGAATGAAGTAGGGGAAAATGAAATAGCTGAGGTGGTAGCTCAGTGGACAAAAATTCCAGTAAAAAAACTAGCAGAGGAAGAAACTATAAAATTGCGTAAACTGGAATCTGTTTTGCATAAGCGTGTCATTGGACAGGAAGAGGCTGTATCTGCAGTTTCAAAAGCAGTGCGACGTGGTAGAGTGGGTTTAAAGGACCCTAATCGTCCCATTGGTTCCTTTTTATTTTTAGGTCCTACTGGTGTGGGAAAAACAGAGATATCAAAGGCTCTTGCAGAAGCTATATTTGGAAGTGAAGAAGCTATGATTCGAGTAGATATGTCTGAATATATGGAGAAACACAGTGTATCAAAGATGATTGGATCACCCCCAGGATATGTAGGCTATGATGAGGGAGGACAGTTAAGCGAAAAAGTGAGGAGAAATCCTTATTCTGTTATTTTATTTGATGAAATTGAAAAAGCTCATCCTGATGTGTTTAATATTTTACTTCAAGTATTGGATGATGGTCATATTACAGATGCTCAGGGAAGAAAAGTAGATTTTAAAAATACAATTATTATTATGACTTCTAATGCGGGAGCACAATCTATTATTGAACCAAAAGCTTTAGGATTTGCTTCTGTGGATGATGCAAAACAGAATTATGATCGTATGAAAAGTAGTGTAATGGAAGAAGTTAGAAGAATTTTTAAGCCAGAATTTTTGAATCGTATTGATGAGACAATTGTATTTCATGCTTTAACCAAAGAAGATATGAAGAAAATTGTAACACTTATGACAAAGACTTTAATTGAACGTTGTAAAAAACAAATGGGAATAGAACTTCATATTACTGGAAATGTAAAAAGTTATATTGTGGACACTGCATATGAACCTAAATATGGTGCCCGTCCATTGAGAAGGATGATTCAAAATAAAATTGAAGATAAATTGGCAGAAGAAATACTTTCAGGAAAAGTAAAATCAGGAGATAAATTAGATGCTGTAATGCATAAAAAAGAGATTTCCTTTGTGATGAAGAAGGGATAATGTATAATATTTTATTAGAGAAGATTTCCACTTTTAAGAGAATTTTGCTGGAAAAAATAATAAATTTATTATATAATATTTGTAGCAGGAAATAAGCAATATTTTAGATATGATATAAATTATATTATGATATCAGAGACAAATGCTATACCTTGTGACACACCGAATGGCATGATGGGGTGCCAAAGAGGGTATACCTTATGATATACCAAATGGCATGATGGGGTGCCAAGAGGGTATACCTTATGACACAATAGCTATCATGGGATACCCAAAAGGGTATCATGAAGAGACATAGGACAAGATATCAACAGGAGGATAATAAAATGGCTGTAGTAGAAGAGTTGATTCGTACAGAAAACAATGAAAGTTTAAGTTTTGGAAATTATAAGTTAGCTGCTAAGGCTAAAGCAGATAATTTTGAATTTGGTGGTGATTTATATAAGGTTAAGACTTTTAAGGAAATTACCAAATTAGAGCGAAATGGCATGTTTGTGTATGAATCTGTGCCAGGAACCACAGTAAACCAACTTCATGTAACAGATAAAGGTGTTGATTTTAAAGTAGAAGGTTTAGAAGATGCACAAATTACTTTAGAGTTAGAAGAACAAGCAGAATATCAAGTAATGGTAAATGGAGTAAGTGCTGGTAATATGAAAACAAACTTGGGTGGAAAATTAAGTCTCAGCGTAGAACTAAATGAAGGTATTCCTGTGGCAGTTCAAATTGAAAAAGTTAAATAATTAGATTAGAATGATACAGGTATCCCAAAAGTTAAAGTATAATTGGCTTTTGGGATATCTATTTTTATTTATGACAATAGAAAGTTGGCAAAGCGTGCTTTCTATTGTTTATGATAATAGAAAATTCGGGTAGTGTGTTTTCTATTATTTCATAGGAAAAACTATGAAATATTAAAGTGTATGTCTTTCCTATAAAATAAAAATAAGAAAGGAAATTTATGACAAAGGGAAAAAAGGTTACCATATATTTTTGTCAGTCTTGTGGATATGAATCTTCTAAATGGATGGGACAATGTCCAGGATGTAAGGAATGGAACACTTTTGTAGAGGAATCCGTGGAAAAAAAGGCAGCAGGGAAGGTAAAAAATGTTGTTGGAGGAAATAAAGAATTAAAAACCTCTAAAATATCTGAAATTGATATGCAAGATAAGGAGAGAACGCAGACTGGATTTCAAGAGTTAGATCGTGTGCTAGGAGGTGGAATCGTTCTAGGATCTCTAGTATTAGTTGGAGGTGATCCTGGAATTGGAAAGTCTACTTTATTACTTCAAGTGTGTAGAAATTTAGCAGAATCTAAAGAAGTACTTTATATTTCAGGAGAAGAATCTTTACAACAGATTAAAATGCGGGCACAGCGTATTGGAACATTTTCTGACAATCTACAATTATTTTGTGAAACCAATTTAGAACAGATTGAACAAGTAATAGAAAGACAAAAACCTCAAACAGTTATTATTGATTCTATTCAAACAATTTATAGTGAGGAGGTAGGTTCTGCACCAGGAAGTGTATCTCAAGTGCGTGAAACTACAGGGCGTTTATTACAAATTGCAAAAGGTATGGATATTACAATTTTTATTGTTGGTCATGTGACAAAAGAAGGCGTAGTGGCCGGACCTAGAGTGTTAGAACATATGGTGGATACCGTACTTTATTTTGAAGGAGATCGTCATGCTTCTTATAGAATTTTACGAGGTGTAAAAAATCGTTTTGGTTCTACTAACGAAATTGGTGTATTTGAAATGCGGGAAAAAGGGTTGGTAGAAGTAGAAAATCCTTCTGAATATATGTTAAATGGAAAACCTCAAGGAGCATCTGGTTCTGTGGTTGCTTGTTCAATGGAAGGTACTCGTCCTATTTTAGTAGAAATTCAAGCACTAGTTTGTCATAGTAATTTTGGAATTCCAAGAAGAACTGCTGCTGGTACAGATTTAACAAGGGTAAATCTTTTGATGGCAGTTTTAGAAAAACGTGCGGGGTTGTCTTTGGCAACATGTGACGCTTATGTCAATATTGCAGGGGGAATTCGCATGAATGAACCTGCTATTGATTTGGGAATCGTTATGGCACTTGCTTCTAGTTTTAGAGAGAAAGCGATCAATGAAAAAATTATTTGTTTTGGAGAAGTAGGTTTAAGTGGAGAAGTTCGAGCAGTAAATATGGCACAACAGCGTGTAACAGAGGCAAAAAAGTTAGGATTTGATACATGTATTCTACCAAAAGTATCTATTCCTGGATTGACAGATACGAAAGGGATAAAAATTGTTGGAGTAGAAAATATTCGTGAGGCAATAGGAAAGATTGGTTAATATTATTTTTTCTCAGTCTTTTCTGATAAAACAAAATCGTCTTACTGAAAGTTAAGTCTCCCTTCAAGCAGAACCATGTTATTTGCAAAAATTTTGAGAATATATTATTTATTGTTAAGGAGAATTAGGATGGATAAAAATGAAATTCTTTCAAAAGTGGATCATACATTATTAAATGTAACTGCTACTTGGAAAGAAGTAAAACAAATTTGTGATGATGCTATCAGTTATCATACAGCATCTGTTTGCATTCCACCATCATATGTAAAACAAGCATATGCATATTTAAAGGATAAGATAAAAATATGTACAGTAATAGGTTTTCCTAATGGTTATCAGACAACAGCAGTAAAAGCATTTGAGACAAAGGAAGCTATTACAAATGGAGCAAGTGAAATTGATATGGTTATTAATCTCGGATGGGTAAAAGATGAAAAATTTGATTTGATAGAAAAAGAAATTCATATGATAAAAGAAATGTGTCAAGAAAAAATTTTAAAAGTAATTATTGAAACATGTCTTTTGTTAGAAGAAGAAAAAATAAAAATGTGTGAAATAGTAACTAGAGCAGGTGTAGAGTATATAAAAACATCTACAGGCTTTTCTACTTATGGTGCAACTCCAGAAGATATAAAATTACTTTCAGAACATATAGGAAAAAATGTAAAAGTAAAAGCAGCAGGAGGAATTGCTTCCTTTGAAGATGCAGAAGAATTACTTCGTTTAGGAGCTTCTCGTTTAGGAACCAGCCGTCTTGTTTCTTTGGCCAAATCTAAAGATTTTAGGTAAATAATTTTTTGATTTTTGAATTATTCTAGTGCCTATGAAACAGATATCACATCCATTGGATGTGATATCTGTTTCATATTTTTCAAGAGTGAGGGCTGATGGAGCTTGCACAGAAAAAATTTATGTTGTTTGATAAAAATTAGCTTGTTAGGGAAAGTAGTTAGTTTTTCTTGTATAGTATGCGTATAGAATTTAAAACACATAACATAGCAACTCCACTATCTGCAAATACTGCCATCCACATAGAAGCATGGCCTACAAGGCCGAGTAACATAACAAAAGCTTTAATAACTAAGGCAAATACCACATTTTGCCATGCAATTCGTGTAGTAGATTTTGCAATTCTAATTGAATCTGGAATTGCTTGCATATTAGAAGTCATAAATACTATGTCAGCAGCTTCTATAGCAGCATCTGCACCACTTCCCATAGCGGCACCTACATCAGCACCTGCAAGTACAGGAGCATCATTGATACCATCACCTACAAACATAACAGCTCCATTGTTTACACGTATTTCTTGTAATTTTGTTAATTTTTCTTCTGGTAATAATTTAGCATAAATTTCATCTATACCAGTTTTGTTTGCAACTGTCTTTGCACTTTCTTGTGTATCTCCTGTAAGCATGGCAGTTTTCATGTGATATTTTTTTAAGATAGAAATAGCATTAGCAGCTTCTGGTTTTACTGTATCAGAAATTAATAGAAAACCAATAAAAGTGCCATTTAGCGCAGCAAAAATTTCTGAACCATAAATAATTTCTTTACAATTAGATAAATCAATATGAAATTTTTTCATTAACTTTTTATTTCCTACCAAAATTTCACCACAAGAAAGTGTAGCCTGTATACCATGTCCAGCAATTTCTTTTATGGAAGAAGGATTTTCCAATACAAGACCCTTTTCATGAGCAGCAGCAGAAATACTAACACCAATAGGATGTGTGGAATGTTGTTCACAGCTAGCACAAAGGCGTAATATATCTTCTTGTGTATAGTTATGAAAAGAAATAATTTCCTGAACTACAAAATTTCCTTTTGTAATGGTACCTGTTTTATCTAGAATAACAGTAGATATGTTGTTTAGAGCCTCAATAGATACTCCACCTTTAAATAAAATTCCTTTTTTAGAACCAGCACCAATACCAGAGAAAAATGCAAGAGGAACGCTCAAAACTAAGGCACAAGGGCAACTGATCACTAGAAAAGTCAATGCAGTATAAATCCATTGATGCCAATTTCCAGTAAACAAAGAGGGAATAAGTGCTGTGGATAATGCCACAATCACTACAAATGGAGTGTATATTCTTGAAAATCTTGTGATAAAACGGTCAATTTTAGGTTTGCTTGCAGCAGCATTTTCTACAGAATCTAAAATTCTAGTAACCATAGAATTTTCCAATGATTTCTCTACACGTATTTTCAATTGACCAGAAGTATTGATACAACCAGAAGTAACACTATCTCCAATAGAAGCTTTTACAGGAACTGGTTCTCCCGTAATAGGTGAAGTATCCAGTCGACTTTCTCCATCAATGATGATTCCATCTAATGGAATGCGGTCGCCAGGACGAACCAATAGAATATCATTCGGTTGTGCATCTTCTGCAGCAATTGTTTTTGTATCTTTTCCAATAACAAGAGTTACAACTTCTGGACGTAAATCTACAGTATCCATAATCTGAGAACGACTGCGAGAAACAGCTACTTCCTCGAAGTATTCTCCAATACGATAGAATAACATAACACCAACAGCCTCTGGAAAATTTCCAATAGCAAAAGCTCCCAATGTGGCAATACTCATTAAAAAGTTTTCATCAAAGACTTGACCCTTTATTAAGTTCTTTAATGCAGTGAATAAAATCTGTCCGCCAAGAATAAGATAAGCAATTATAAAAATAACAGAAGGAAGTAATGAAACTTTAATGTCAGCATTTTCTAAAATTTCTCCAATTGCAAAGAGAATAATTCCAATAATAATAGAAATAAGGTCTAACTGTTGTTCACTAAATCTATTTTTTTCAAGTGAATGTTCTTTATTTATTTGAAGAATTTTTTTTCCTTTTTGTGAAGTTTGTTGTTTACTAACTATAACTTCTGATTCTATGGAAGAGCAAATGTCTTGAAATTTTTCAATAAGTGCAGTTTCATTTCTAGCAGCTTCAGGTGTAATAATTACTCGAAGTTGTTTGGTTGCAAAAGTAAGTGTTGCTGCATTCACTTCTGGCAAATCATTGATCCGCCTTTCCATTTTAGCTGCACAATTGGCACAACCTAAATGTTCTATCAAACATGTAAATTTTACCCCATTAGAATTACAAGAATTCTTTGAATGAGAATGTTCTTCTGTAGGATGTTCCTGATGGTGTTCATGTCCACAATTACAGGAATCAATTTTTTGTATTTGATATGGTTCTTTTTTTGATTTATCCATGACAATACCTCCTAAAATATAATGGTAAATAGCTTAACATATGAATATTTGTTCATATGTTGATTAAATCATATATATATAATTTTGTCAAGATAATTTTACCAATCATTTTTTATCTAATTATAAAATTAGGAAATTATTCTTAAGAGCCATATATGATAAATAATTTTATAAAATGAATAATTAAACATTAAAAAATGGATGTAAATATTTTGGAAAATATAAAATTCTGAAATAAGTAGTTTAATAGATAAACTTTGATTTTCTTTTTGTTCTAATTCATTAATATTATGTAACAACTTTGAAAAATGTATTTTTTCTCAGGATAACCGCATAAAATAAATATTTTGTAAAACCAGATAATATATAAAAATT
>CAJUHG010000030.1:0-4684 GCA_910586005.1 uncultured Lachnospiraceae bacterium
TATTGGAACAGAACAAGAACAAACGTTGCTAGAAAAGTATTATTTAGAAAATATCTCTTCTGAGAAATCTTCTGATAGCCTCTGTGATATAGATTTTTATAAAGCAGCACATCATGGTTCTAATGCCTCTAATAGTAAAGAATTTTTAAATTTACTTTCTCCAAAAGTAACTGTTATATCTTGCAGTGAAAAAAATTCCTATGGACATCCAGGAAAAGAAGCATTAAAACGCATAGAAAGCACAGGAAGTCAGATTTTTTGTACCAAAGAGAAAGGGCAGATTATTATAAGACCAAAGAATGGAACCATTCAAATCTTATACCTTGTGACACGCCGAATGGCATAATGGGGTACCCAGAGGGTATACCTTGTGACATGCCGTCTAGATTAGAATAGAGGAACTTTTATTAAACTTGAGGGTTTATTGTGAAAGTAGTATAATATTTAGAAGTATAATGTTAAAGGAGGCATAAAAATTATGAAAAGTATTGATGCGGATATTAAAAAAGGCAATTTTTCACCAGTATATTTATTATATGGAGAGGAAAGTTATTTAAAAAAGCAGTATAAACAGAAGTTAAAAAATGCTTTATGTGAATCAGATGATTTGATGAATGTTGCTTATTATGAAGGAAAAAAACTCAATACAAAAGAAATTATAAATTTAGCCCAAACGCTTCCTTTTTTTGCAGAACGTAGAATAATAGTCATAGAAAATAGTGAATTTTTTAAAAAAGCCTGTGAAGATTTAGCAAATTATATGAAGAATATTGCAGAAACTACATATTTTATATTTGTGGAAGAAGAAATAGATAAGCGTAGCAAAATGTACAAAGAAGTAAAAAAAATTGGAAACATAGTGGAATTTAAAAGGCAGTCAGATTCCATATTAGAGAAATGGATACTTACACGTTTAAAAGGAGAAAACAAAAAGATTACAGAATCTGTTCTAAGATTATTTATGGAAAAATCCGGTAATGATATGGAAAATATTGATAAAGAATTAGAAAAATTATTCTGTTATACATTAGGAAGGGAAGCTATTACAACAGAAGATATAGAAGCAATTTGTGTAGAACAAACTACTGGAAAAATTTTTCAAATGGTAGATAATATTGCAGAGAAAAAACAAAAACAAGCCTTACAATTATATTATGATTTAATCACCTTACGAGAGTCTCCCATATCTATATTGCTTTTAATTGCAAGACATTTTCAAATTCTTTTACAAGTAAAAGAGCTTAGCAGACAGAGTAATGATACCAAGTTTATTTCTGCAAAAGCAGGTATTCGAGAATTTACTGTTAAAAAATACTTAGCACAAGCCCAAAGATTTACAATAGAAGCGTTGAAAAATGCAATTACTGATTGTGTACAAGCGCAAGAAGATATACAAACAGGAAATATGAATAATAAGATGGCTGTAGAATTACTAATTATAAAATATGCTTCAGGAGCGGTAGTTTAGAAAGCATGCTTTGTGAACTTTCTATTGTCAATCGAGTAGGGAAGATTCTTTCCCCTACTCGCCACACGCGGGGCGCGTGCAGCTTTTGCTGCTAATTTCCTTTGCTAATTTCCTTGCGCGCCCCTGTGTATAAAAAAAAGTCGACATGACGGTATCGACTTTTTTATGCATATTTATACAAAAATTTATGAATGAGAAGGTAAAAATTTGACCTTCTTATTTTTATAGAAAATAACTAAGCAAGTTTATTTACAGCTTTGGTCAAATGTGAAATTTTTCTAGCTGCATTGTTCTGGTGATATACACCTTTAGAAGTAGCTTTGCTGATTTCAGAAATAGCAGCAGATAATGCTGTTTGAGCAGCAGCTTTATCATTTGCTGCAATAGCAGCCTCTACTTTTTTAATAGCAGTCTTAACAGCAGATCTGATAGATTTATTACGAGCTGTTCTAGTCTGAGTTACTAAAATTCTCTTTTTTGCTGATTTAATATTAGCCAATCCGTACACCTCCAATACTTAAAAATTAATTTCCGCAAGCAATTGATTTCACTATATTGCGGAGTATCTGACATACGACAATCCAATTGACTGATAAGCGGAAATAGGATTGTACTGTGTGTTACAATTGTTCCATTAAAGCCGGACACGGACGTGCTAATGGAAACATACTCATATATTCTAGTCCCAAATTTTCCATCTGTCAATACATATTCCATGTTTTTTTGCAAAAAATAGGCATAAAGAAATGAGAAATAGTAACGATAAAGATAATCTTGGAGGGAACATTATGAATCAGTTTCAGGTGCGTACAGATTTAGCGTTAGAAGCTCGTGAAAAATTTGAAGAGGATAATGTAGAAATCAAAGGTGTACGAGTAGAAGAAAAATACAATGAAGAGACAGAGATTAAGATTACTACTATGGTAATTGAAACAGAAAATGGAGCAAAAGCAATGGGAAAACCAAAAGGAACCTATATCACTTTGGAAGCAGCAAATATGGATTGCCAAGATGAGGATTATCATCGAGAAATTTCCCTAGAATTAGCAAAAATTATTAAAAAATTACTACCTAAAAAACAAGAAACATTGTCTGTTTTGGTGGCTGGGCTTGGAAATCGTGAGGTAACTCCAGATGCCTTGGGACCAAGAGTAGTAGATAATATGATGATTACTAGACATGTATTAAAAGAATTTGGAAAATATGCATTTGGAGAAGAGGAAGTAAATGCAGTAAGTGGTATCGTTCCAGGAGTTATGGCACAAACTGGAATGGAAAGTCAAGAGATTATTCGTGGAGTTGTGGAAGAAACAAATCCTGATGTAATAATTGCCATAGATGCTTTAGCAGCTCGCAGCACAAGAAGATTAAGTCGTACCATACAAATTACAGATACTGGGATTAATCCTGGTTCTGGAGTTGGAAATCATCGTCATGGACTTTCAAAGGAGACAATAGGGATACCTGTAATTGCGATAGGTGTACCTACTGTGGTAGATGCTGCAACAATTGTAAATGATACGATGCATATGTTGATTCAGGCAATGGAAGAAAATAGTCATTTGCAGACCTTAAGTACAGGATTAAATGCACTCAATGATATGGAAAAATATGAATTAATAAGAGAACTTTTATCACCACAATTAAATACGATGTTTGTTACTCCAAAAGATATTGATGAATCTGTAAAACGTTTAAGTTACACTCTGTCAGAAGGGTTGAATATTGCTTTTGCATAAATAATTTCGTACAGGCATATATTTAATTGTTCGCAAAGGATTCAGGGGAAACCATTTGAAAGGCAGAAATGGGAATGAGGAAAAGTTTAATTAGAAAAAGAGGAAGAACAAGAAAATATATGCAATGGTTTTCTGGTGGGATATGCATTCTTTTTGTATTTGTATGTTATCAAAATATGGAAGCGGAAGGAAAAGTACCAGCAGTGAAGCAGATTGGAACATATATAAAAGAGGAAATGTCAGTAAATGCATGGAAAAATTGTATGATGGTTATGTTGACAGAAGAAGATTTGACAACAGAATCTCTTTCTTGGAAAAATTATATATTAAAAAAACTAGATTCTGTCTATCCAATCTGCGGATTTAGTGAGACTTTGACAGAATATGATACACAGATTGAAAGTAATTTGTCTAATGGACTTTTGGCAGAAAATGAACAAGAATCTAAGAAAACACAAAGTGATAAAAAAGAAGAAGAGAAAGAAAACGAAGAAACACAAGAGAATCCAGAAGGAGAACAAAGTTCAGAAGAGAAAACAGGCACAGAAAAAGAACAAAGTTCAGAAGAGAAAACAGGTACAGAAAAAGAACAAAGTTCAGAGGAGAAAACAAATCCAGAAGAAACACCTACAAATATAGACGTCCCAGCAGATAGTGGTAAAGTGGTAGAAATTTCTAGAGAAAAGTTAAAAGATTTTGATTATCTAGTACAGAATTTTTATCAAGTAGATCGCACAACTACGGTAGATAGCAGTCAACTAAATGTAGATACGTTACTTGGAAAAAGTATGAAATTAGAAGGGAGCAATGAGAATGTACAAATTTTAATTTATCATACACATTCTCAAGAGGGATATGCAGATTCTACGCCAGGTGATTCAAATACTAGTGTTGTAGGAGTGGCAGAATACCTTACTTCTCTTTTAAGAGAAAAATATGGATTTAATGTAATGCATCATACAGGAGAGTATGATGTGAAAGATAGAGATAATGCTTATTCTTATGCAGGACCAGCGTTAGAACAGATATTGGCAGAAAATCCAAGTATTGAAGTTGTAATAGATTTGCATAGAGATGGAGTGGCAGAAACTACACATTTAGTATCAGAAGTAAATGGAAAACAAACAGCACAAATTATGTTTTTTAATGGATTAAGTAGAACAACAGCAAATGGTGATATTCCTTATCTTCAAAATCCTTACCTTTCTGATAATCTTGCACTTTCTTTTCAAATGAAGTTGACAGCAGAAGAATATTATCCTGGTTTTACTCGTTCTAATTATTTAAAAGGATATCGCTATAATCTTCATTATCGGCCGAAAAGTTTATTAATAGAAGTAGGCGCGCAGACAAATACTGTGGAAGAAGCGAAGAATGCAATGGAACCTCTTGCAGATATTTTGCATAAAGTTCTTTCTCCATAAAAAATTATGGTGCTTTTCGCTGTTGCACAGCTAACTTTGCTCATAAGATGGCG
>CAJUHG010000030.1:4784-32035 GCA_910586005.1 uncultured Lachnospiraceae bacterium
TTCCGCTCATACCCTATCTTCTTTGCTTTCTCCTGCAAGCAGGAGACGCCTATCAAATAGGGTATGGCTGAATTTGCTTATAGAATAGAATAAAATATAACAGTTCAGCTCACGCCATTCGCAAAGACGCACCTATGGTGCTTTTCGCTGTTGCACAGCTAACTTTGCTCATAAGATGGCGTTCCGCTCATACCCTATCTTCTTTGCTTTCTCCTGCAAGCAGGAGACGCCTATCAGATAGGGTATGGCTGAACTGTTATAAAAATTCCTAAAAGAATATCATTCTAGAAAGTAGGGATAACACAAATGAAAGAAAAGAAAAAAGGTACTATGCAAATTTTAGACTGGAAGCAATTAAAAGAAAAAAAGAGAAGCCAACAAGAAGAGTTACTTTGGCAGTCTATGTATAAACTAGAACCATTTTATTGGAATGGAGTGAAACTAGTAGAAAATTATTTTTATGGGGCATTTCATTTTCATGAAGGATATAATGGGGAAAATAGAATTGTCAATGCAGCTTTTTTGTTAAATGAGCAAGATTTTATATTAGTAGTCTTAAAAGATGAAAGGGGAATTTTAAGGAAAATAGAAGGAATACAGCCAATACAAGAAGTATTTTTGTCAGAAGATTTGGAACAGACAAAGATATCCAACTTAGAAGATGGCATTGAGACATTGTTTGAAGGAATATTAAAACAGGGACAGCAAAAAGTGGAACGTATGGAACAATATTTGATTGATATGGAACAAGAAATTGTAAGTGGTAAGATTAATCGAAACCGAAATAAGACAATTTTTGAATGTAAGCGTTCCCTTTCTGTATGGAAAAATGATTATGTACAATTTTTAAATATTGTAGAAGGAATTAATGGACTAGAACAAAAGAAAAAAGATAATAAAGAACAAATTTTAACAGAAGAATCTGCTTGTTATTTCCGCGTTTACGAAAATAAATTAAAACGTATGACAGAGGAAATACAATTTTTATATGAAGAGCTTGTGCATATTCGGGAAGCATTAGATGCAGCACTTTCTTATGAACAAAATAGAATTATGAAGGTTTTTACAACAGTGACAACTATCTTTATGCCATTAACCTTAATTGCAGGCTGGTATGGTATGAATTTTATTTGGATGCCAGAATTACATTGGCGTTATGGTTATGTATTTGTAGCAATTTTAAGTGTGTTAGTAATTATGATATGTATCTGGTTTTTTAAAAAGAAAAAATTATTTTAGAAGAATATTTTTGTATTGACATACCAATTAGCATATGAAAAAATAATCATAAGTGTCATACTTGCCAGATTGTTCAGATTTGTGAGCACGTTTGGATTTTTTATATTACTCTGATGGCTAAACAATGAGAGAATAATTAGAATGGAGGATACTATGAATACAAGCAGATTTATAGAAAACGTAATAGAACAGATAAAGGAAGTACAACTTAAACTAGGTTTTGTAAAAGAAAGTATTCGCTTATATTATCCAGTTGAATCCCTATGTAGATTACTTCAGATAGAACATAAAAATGGAAAAGAACTACTTACCTTGTTAAAAACGGAAGAAAGTTTGTTCCATACAAACCTTGGCAAAATTCAATTTTCTTTATCCAAAGGTAGAATGGAAGTAGGTATTTCATCAGTGGGGGCAGCTTATGTACAGGAATACATACCAAATCCTCCATTTTTAACAAGTATTATTCAATTATTTCAGGAGAAACACAATCCCTCTATAAAAGAGATTTGTGCATGTTTTGCACAATTTAATAAAGATTATGTCTGTGAACAGATGGAGTTGGGACAAGATTTTGACTATGTATTATACTTTCCTCAAAAAGAACCAGATGCATGGTTTTATTGTATTCGCACCGAAATGGAACACACCATTTATCATAGGTTTACAGAAGAAGATTATAAAACTATGATATAATCAAACCTTTGATTATTCCATTTATGGAATAGATTTATTGAAATATTATATATCCCAAATATTTAAATGTCTTTCCTTTAAAGATTTACCTTTCTTTCTATATTTTTATCATTTTCTTTATTTTTTCCATATAGAATTGGAGAATGAATATCATAAATTCTGTATTTTTGGGAAACACTCTCTTTACTATAGTTTATAGTATTCTATATTATTTTTTTTGGAAATGTTGCAAGACGTCTGCTACTTCTTCCTGTAATTCTAAACTTTGGACATTTTCCAAAAATTGCAAAGTCTTTTTAGAGAGTGATTTAAATTTACAGAAACTATATAAAACTTCTCTCTGATATTGGGTATCCTCTGCTTTTTGAAAAGAGTCAATTAATGCTGTTTCATCTCCTGGTTCCTGCCACATAAATTTCCATGTTGGCATAATATTATAGCCTGCTAACAGTTCTGAAAAGAAATTTTCACACCAGGTAAGGAAATCTGGGCTGCTTTTAGGCCACATGGGAGCACAATCACCATCATAGTCTAGATAGACAATCCGACCACGATTAGGACCTGTTACAATTAGATATGCTTCAAAGGTCAAGTCCATAGCACAAAGACAAATAGTGCCAGGCTCTTCTATGTGATTATGAAAGTCATACAATGTACACCAATCTTCTTCACTCAAAGCACAGCTCAGTTTCTCCGACACTCCAGTGATACAATCAGGTTCATAATTTTGCTTAGGGAAGTCGAAGAAGCCTGTCCCAGGACTTGCTCCACCTCGTCCCACTTGAGTCAAATAATAGACATATTCAATGGGTAGTTCAACACCTATCTTTTTTTCAAACTCTTCAATTTCCCATAGTTGTGCTGGAGGACTAAGCTTCCAGTGATGGTAAAGTTTAGCATAATAGTTCTCTTGATATTCAGGAATTTGAGAGACTTTTTCAATCATTGTTTTAATTCTAGCACATTGTGCAAGCAATGTAGGATTATTTAACTTGTGCATATTTTATTTTCTCCTTTTGTATTTCTTATATATTTATTATAGTATACACTTTATTAAAGAACAATTATTTTAGTAAAAATTTAATAAACTGAAAAACTGTATTTCTAAAGTTTGTTTATCATGATATAATGAAATCAATCAAAAAATAATCATTTCAGAAAAGGGAAAGTATATGAGACGTAGCGATAGAGAAATTACAGACATTAATGATATCTTAGAGGTAATAGAGAAGTGTGATGTATGTCGCTTAGCATTAAATGATGGAGAATATCCTTATATTTTGCCACTTAATTTTGGTATGCAAATGGAAGATGAAAAAATTATTTTATATTTTCATGGAGCAAAAGAAGGAAAAAAATATGAGTTAATAGCAAAAGATAATCGAGCTAGTTTTGAAATGGATTGTTCTCATAACTTAATAACAGATAAAGCAAAAGAAAGCTGTACATGTACAATGGCATATGAAAGTGTTATTGGATTTGGCAAAATAGAATTAATTCCTGAACATGAAAAATACAATGCTCTATGTTTATTGATGAAACATTATCACAAAGAAAATGTTTCTTTTAATCAGTCAGTTATGCAACAAACAATTGTTTTTAAACTTGTGGTAGAGCATATTAGTGGAAAAATTCATAAATAGAAATATAAGGTGGGAGATTAACTTGCAGCGTAGCAAGTTGTGGGTATTAGCCTCTTGTGGCAGCAGGCAAATATCCACATAAGTACGGTTGCTTTTCCTTAATTCTTATAAAAAGCGGAACTAACACAATTGATATTTTTTTCTATATTTTAAGAACATTCCTATGGATAAGACAAGTGCCATAAGTTCTGCTACAGGAGTTGCTAACCAAATACCATTTACGCCCAGAATTGCTGGAAGTATCAGCATAGTAATTAACATAAATACAAAAGAACGTGAAAATGCAAGAATAGCAGAAACGATTCCATTTGACAATGCAGTAAAAGTTCCACTAGCAAAAATATTAAACCCTATAAAGAGCAATGCTATTGTGCAGATTTTATTTCCTGTAATAGCAAGATGATATACTGGGTTGTCAGGGTGTGCAAATATAGATACCAGAGGCTTTGTAAGTGAAAAAGATGTTATTACAGTAAAGATAGAAATAAATACAATTACTTTTAAACTAATAGAAATTAATTTTTTGAGTTTCTCATAATTTTTTTCTCCATAATAAAAGCTAGTCATAGGAGCTACTCCATAAGAATAACCAGTATATAAAGAACTTGCAAACATTAAAACATACATAATAATTGTAACTGCTGCAACGCCATTTTCTCCCACATAGTGAAGCATAGTCCAATTAAACATCATTGTAATAATTCCTGTTACAAGTGCTGTTGCCATTTCAGAACATCCATTTGTAGCTGCACTTGTAAGAACATGAAAACGGAAAACTGGTTTTTTAAAGTGCAAAAGATTCTTTTTTCTACTAAAAATAAATAGTCCCACAAGAGCTGTTACAGAATATCCTAATCCTGTTGCAATTGCTGCACCACTGATTCCCATATCTAAAATAGCAATAAACACATAGTCCAGCACAATATTTAAAACACCTCCTGCCACAGAACACAAGAAAGAAAGAGTTGCTTTTTCACTTGCAATCATATAAAGAGTAAAATTATTCATAAGTAAAATAGGAACTGTAAATAATAAATAATAACTTAAATATTTCACACAATAATCTGTAACTTCAACAGATAAATGCATACTTGCGAAAATATGATTTATTGATAAATATCCAAGCCCACACATCAAAAGACCAACAAAAACATTTACTAAAATTAAAAATGTAAAATCTTCTTTTGCCTCATCGTTTTTTTGTTCTCCCATTTTTTTCATAATAACTGCACTGCCTCCAGTAGCAAGCATAGTAGAAATTGCTGTAACAAGTTGAATAATGGGGGCAGTTAAATTGATTGCAGATAATGCATCTGTACCAATTAGATTAGAAACAAATAGTCCATCTACCATAGTATAAAATGACATAAAGACAGTCATAGCTATAGTTGGAATTGCAAATTTTAAAATATTTTTTAACGTTACTGGTTTTTCATATACATTTTGGGATATTGTTTGGTTTGTCATAAAGTTTCTCCTTTTATTTTATCTACAACTGTTGTATTTGTACTTTGTATAGAGTATCATAGACTATACAGTAACAGTATGGTCAAGGAGAAATTTTTAAATGAATGAAAAAAATAAACTACTTACGATTGGGCAGTTTGCAGCTATGCATGGCATTAATAAGAAAACTTTGATGTGGTATCATGAGATTGGATTATTTACTCCTTCGGTTATTAATTCACAGAATGGATATAGGTATTACAATTATCATCAAAGTCCTATATTAGAAACTATTTTATTGTTGCGAGAACTAGATGTATCTATCAATGAAATACAAAAATTTATGAAAAATCGTTCTGCTGCCAATTTGAAAAGTCTTTTAGAAGAAAAAATAGAAGAGTTAGATTGTAATATCCTTCATTTACAAGCAGTTAGAAAAACTTTATGTAACCATCAACAAAATATGGAAACACTATTAATGATGGACTTGTCAGAGATCTGTATTGTAGAAAAAGAAGAACGCTGTCTAGTCACCATAGATATTAATAAGAACATTTCTTTTGAAGAAGAAGTGGAAAAAATTACAGCTGAAACAACAAAATATCAGTTAGGGCGTTTACATGATGCCTCTTATGGTTCTATGATTTCTGTTGAAAATTTGCAAAGTGGCAAGTTTGAGGATTATTCTAAATTGTTTATTGAAATTCCTTTTCTTACACAAAAAGCAGATTTACATATACAACCTGGTGGAAAATATTTAAGAGCTTTTCATAAAGGAGATTGGACAGGAATACCATTAAGATATCAGACAATTTTAGCTTATGCTGAGAAACAAGGAATTACATTATGTGGTTTTTCTTATGAAAAAGGAATTAATGAAATTGTGGTTGACAAAATGGAAGACTATATTGTACAGATTGAAATTCCAATTTGTGAATAGAAAATTTTTATATGAGGTTTAAGCAACATCAATAGGTAGGACTATAGTAAAAATATAAAATAAATGATAAGAAAATTAATTTATAGAAGAAATAAATGATAAGTAAGAAAATAATAAGGTGATAAAATAAATAATACGTGGTATAATACAGATAAAAATGAAAAATCTTAGATTTCCAAGTAAAAATTTATGGAATAGGAGAATTATACAATGAAAAAAACAGTAACACTTTTTTTAGTAGGAATTATGATTTTAACATTATTTGGATGTGGTAACAAACAAGGTTCTTCTTCTGAGGGTGAAGAAAATGAAACATCTAAATATGCAACTTCTCTTGAAGTATTACAAGCGGTATTAGAAGTTTACAAAGAAGAGGATTTATTTGCAATCTATGGTGGGAATCAAGAAAATGCAATTATGGATGCACCTGGAACATTTGATATTAGTAAAACAGAAGAGCTTGAAACTACATTAGGATTACCTGAAAGTCAAATTTCTAATATTGATGATGCAGCTTCTATGGTGCATATGATGAATGCAAATACTTTTACAGGAGCAACTTATCATTTAAAAGAAGGAATAGACATAAATGATTTTGCAGATACAACCAAATCTAATATTTTAGGTAAGACTTGGTTGTGTGGACAACCAGATACATTACTTATTATCGATGTAGGTGGTTCTTATGTTATTACTGCTTATGGTGAGGTTAAAATTATGGAGACTTTTAAAACAAATGTATTATCTGCAATTAGTGGCGCTAAAGTAATTGTAGAAGTTTCCATTGCATAGGTTTTCATAATATGATTTTTTCAAGTATTTCATTTTTATATTATTTCTTACCAATCACCATAGCTCTCTATTTTCTATTTCCAAAATCTTTAAAAAATATAGTTCTTCTGTTCAGTAGTCTTGTTTTTTATGGTTGGGGAGAACCTAAATATCTTTTGTTAATGGGAATTTCTATTTTATTTGGCTATGGATTTGGATTATTGGTAGAAAAATATCGAGAGAAAAAAGTGGGAAAAATATTTTGTGCTTTATCAGTAAGCATAAGTTTATCTTTTCTGTTATATTTTAAATATGCAAATTTTTTTGTTACAAATTTTAATCTTGCGACAGGTTTTCATCTTCCTATTTTGCAAGTTACACTTCCTATTGGCATTAGTTTTTATACTTTTCAGATGATTAGTTACACTATAGATGTGTATAGAGGGGAAGATGCACAAAAAAATATTTTTTCTTTAGCAACTTATATTGCAATGTTTCCACAGTTAATTGCTGGTCCTATTGTGCGGTATTCTGATATAGCTAAACAAATAAAAACAAGAACACATTCTTTTGATATGGCAGCTGAGGGAATTAGACGTTTTATCTTTGGGCTTGCAAAGAAAATTTTATTAGCAAATCAATTAGGAGAATTGTGCAGTATATTTTTAGATTCTTTAGAGAAATCTGTTTTATTTTATTGGTTGTATGCTATTTCTTTTGGTTTACAGATATATTTTGATTTTTCTGGTTATAGTGATATGGCAATTGGATTGGGTAAAATATTTGGATTTCATTTGTTAGAAAATTTTCATTATCCTTTTATTTCTACTAGTATTACAGAATTTTGGCGCCGATGGCATATCTCTTTGGGATCTTGGTTTCGGGACTATGTCTATATTCCCTTGGGAGGGAATCAAAAAGGAAAAAGTAGGCAGTTTTTTAATATTTTTATTGTATGGATACTTACAGGTTTTTGGCATGGAGCAGCTTGGAATTATATTTTATGGGGATTGTATTTTGCAGTACTTTTAAGTATTGAGAAGTTATACTTTATGAAACGGCCGAATAACCATATTGGGATGGTCGAGAGGAGATATCAAATTTTTTCTCGAATCTATGTGCTATTTTTTGTAACTATTAGTTTTGTGATTTTCAACGGACAAGATTTGGGACAAGTGTGTTCTGATATTGGAGGACTTTTTGGTATTGGAGGTATTCCATTTGTTTCAGATGAAGCACTCTATTGTCTTAGAAGTTTTGCAGTAGTTTTGCTGATTGCTATCATAGGGGCAACACCCTTTGCTTGTCAAATTGTAACTGCTATTTTAAAAAGGCCAATGGGCAAACGTATTTTAAATTGGATGGAACCAGTAGTACTTATCCTATTGTTATTGATAATGACAGCCTATTTAGTGGATGGTTCTTTCAATCCTTTTTTATATTTTAGATTTTAAGGAAAATTAATTTATGAATACTCAGAAAAAAAATATCATGATATGTATGCTATTTGCATGTTTTTTTTTGGCAGGTTTTTTGTTGTGTGTGTGTTTGCCTAAAGCAACATACTCTGATATAGAAAGAAGAAAGCTAGCCGTTATGCCAGAGTTATCCACAGATACAATAGCAAGTGGACGTTTTATGTCAGATTTTGAAACCTATACAATGGATACATTTCCTTTTCGAGAACAGTTTCGGGCTATAAAAGCATTAACAGCAACAAGACTTTTTCTGAGACAAGATAATCATGGTATTTATGTCTCAGATGGCTTTATTTCAACAATAGAATATCCCTTAAATGAATCTTCTTTAGATTGGGCAATGGAAAGATTTCGTTTTGTGTGTCAAAAATATTTAACAGAAGAGAATCATGTGTTTCTTTCTGTTATTCCTGATAAAAATTGCTTTTTAGCACATAAAAGCGGACATCTTGCTATGAACTATGCAGATTTTGAAGAACAGATAAAACAAAGGGCAGATTTTGCAGAATATATTACAATTTCAGATTTATTAGAAAAAGATGATTATTACAAAACGGATCCTCATTGGCGTCAGGAAAAAATCACAGATGTGGCAGAACGTTTGGCACAAAAAATGGGAACTGTATTAATGCAGGATTATAAAATTCATACCTTAGATAGAGATTTTTATGGTGTGTATTATGGACAAGCAGCACTTCCCCTTGTACCAGATACATTACAATATTTGACAGGGGAAATTATTGATAGATGTCTGGTATATGATTGGCAAAACAAAAAAGAAATTATGATATATGATATGGAAAAAGCAATGGGAAAGGACCCTTATGAAATATTTTTATCTGGTCCATTATCTCTTCTTACAATAAAAAATCCAAATGCCCAAGAAGAAAAAAAACTTATTATTTTCCGAGATTCTTTTGGTTCAAGCATAGCACCTCTTTTGATAAGTGGATACTCGCAGATTACATTGGTAGATATTAGATATATTCAACCAGACTATTTAGAACAATTTATTGATTTTGAAGCTTGTGATGTATTGTTCTTATATAGTACTTTAGTACTAAACCATAGTGAATTGTTGAAGTAGTAAACTATATTATGATATTAGAATCTTAAAGTTTCACAGGTATTTTTTAGTAATCCTATACAATGTCTTGAAACGGAACAGGGTTTTTGTGATAATGAAATAGGGAAAAAAGAGTTTATAAATTGAAAACCAGCATGATATTTAGAGATATTTTTTGGTGAAATAGAGGATGATTTTCTTCTACAAGTGTTTGAAACAAAAAATTTTCTTAAGCGATGACTGCAAGAAAAATCTTGAAACAAAGGCAGAACAGGTGTATGCTATACCAGAACAAGAAAAATTGTTAAAAGTACAAAAAGGATATTAATTATCAGTTTGAATTACTAAATAAGAAAAAACTTCACTATTTGAAGTAGGAGGTTGAAAACGTTGAATTTTTATGATGAATTATTGGAAACAAAAAAGAAAAATGATACACTTTCAACAGTAACAGCACCAGGACTTTTGAATGCAATTGTAAAAGATATTTGGAATGAGAAGCATCCTGGAATGGTAAAAATAGAATATCTTTTAGGAGAAAAAGATTATAAGACTTCTGATTGGGTGCGTGTAATGACTCCTTACGCTGGAACAGAATATGGAAATTACTGGCTACCCGAAATTGGAACAGAAGTAGTTGTAGGATTTATACAGGGAAATTTAAATATGCCAATTATACTTGGCTGTCTTTGGAATCAAATAGACTCTCATCCAAAAGAAGCTGTAAATCAAGAGAATGATATCAAAACAATTATGACAAAAGCTGGAAATAAGATTACATTTTGTGATAAAAAGGAGAAAGAGAAGATTACAATTGAAACACCAAAAAATATGAATATTACAATAGATGATGAAAACGAGTTAATTGTTTTGCAAGATAAAGAAAAAAAGAATGGTGTTGTAGTGGATGGTAAAGAGGGAAATATTACAGTAACAGCCAAAACAGCTATTAAACTTCAAATTGGAAATAAAGAGGTATTGACAGCAGATTCAAATACTGTAAAAATTACTTCAGGTACTGTTCAATTAGAGGGAATACAAAATTTAAAATTAAAGGGACAGACTACAGATATCAGTGGTACTAATGTGAAAGTAAAGGCGAATGGAGAAATGGGTCTTCAATCTTCTGGAGTTGCACAGATAAAAGGAAGTATAGTGAAAATTAATTAATGCAAAGCACATACTAGGAAAGTATTTTTGTATAAAGGTGATAAAATGGAACAAAAAAAAGATATAAGAGCATTTCTTGGAACAGGATGGAAATTTCCAATTACAGTGGAGAGAGCTTCTGGAAGAATCCAAATGTCTTCTAAGGAAGAGAATATTGAGGATTCTATAAGAATTATTATAGGAACCAGAAAAGGAGAAAGAATGATGGAACCAGAATTTGGATGCAGAATCTGGGAATATTCTTCTGAAACTGTAGATCATACCACATTATATGCAATGAAAAATGAAGTGGAAGATTCTTTAGTTCAATGGGAACCAAGAATAACAGAAATTCATGTAGAAATAAGTGATGAAAAGATAGAACAAGGACTGCTTTTGATACATATTAGTTATAAAGTTCATTCTAAAAATAATGTATATCATTTGGTATATCCTTTTTATAATGAGAAAAAATAAAAATAATCACCTATCAAATAGAAATTTTATCGAGTGGAAAGATAAAAAAGAAAGGAGAGGTATCCATGCAAATCCCCAGAAAAGAAAAATGGACAAAAGAAGATATGATTGAATATATAAAAACATGTGCAAAGCAGTATGTTCCTGAATGGAGATATAGTCAAGAAAATCCTGATGCTGGAACTGCATTGGTGTCTTTATTTGCAGATATGATGTGTGATACAGTCAAACGATTCAATCTATCAGCAGTGGGAGATATGTTTTCTTTCTTTGATGAAGTAAATGCAAAAATGCTTCCAGCAAAACCAGCAGAAGGCTTTATTACATTTGGATTGCCAAAGGGCTTTGAGGGAGAAGAGGAGGTTTTACGCGGAACAAAACTTTTGGCAGAAACAGAGGAAGAACCTGTGATATTTGAGACGCAGGAAGAAGTTTTAGTGCGGCAGATGAACCTTAAACATATATATTTATCAAATCCTTTGGAAGATACTATTTACCAAGTATATAACCAACAACAAGAAGCAATTCCATCCTTTTTTCTTTTTCAAAATAAAGGGAGAAACTTACAACAACATAAGATTATTTTTTGTTTTTCACATGGTTTAGAAATTCAGACAGATGCAAAAGCAAAACTTTCTTTTCAGATTACAGGTAAAAATATTAACAATCAAGAATGGGAGCATGCCTTACAAGAAGAGGAAAGTATTTATTTTTCTTATGGAACTGCAAAAGGATATCAATCTATTGAAAAAGAATATGAAGAGAATGCTATTTATTTTGATATCATAGGAGGAGAAAATGGAATTTCTGTAAAAGAAGAATTTCAATCTTCCTATATTATTCAAGCAGAAATTTTAGATGCTGAGTTGTTTTCAAAAATATACTTTTCATCTCTCACATTGTCTATTAGTAGTCAAAATAGAAAACCAGATTTTATTCATGTAAATGGAATTGATCAAGAAATGGAAGATTTTCTTGTATTTGGAAGAACACCTTCTATATATGATGAATTTTATATTGTTAGTGAGGAAGTGTTTGGAAAAATTGGAGCACAGATTCAAATAGAATTTGATTTAGATTTTGTAAAAATTCCATTAGAATTGGCAACAGAGAAAAAGATTTCTTGGAAAACTATTATGAAAAAACGGGATTTTATTCCAGAACAAGAGTATGATATTTCTATTTGTGAGGTTGTATGGGAATATTATAATGGATATGGATGGACAAGATTAATAGAAGGAAATACATATAAATATTTGTTTACACCAGAGGAAAATTTACGTGGTCAGAGAGTACGCATGGAATTTACTTGTCCTTCTGATATAAATCGTGTTTTGGTTAATGCAGCTGAAACATATGCTCTTCGAGCAAGAGTTCTTAGAATGAATAATGCATATAAATCCAGAGGCGACTATATTGCTCCAGTAGCAGGAAGAGTTTCTTTAAGCTATCATTATGACAAGAATCCTTTGAAGCCAATACAGATTATAAAATGGAATAATCTAGAGAAACAAATAATTTCTAAAGAAGAAATGCAACAAAAAGGGTTTTCTACTGCATTTTGTGATAAAATCAAAGATAGAAAAACAGCTTGTTATTTGGGTTTTGAACAACCTTTCATAGGAGGACCATTAAAACTTTTATTTGTTATGCAAGATACTATGCAACAAAATATGCCTATGATAGAATGGGAATATTGGGGAAAAAATGGATGGAAAACCATACATCCTATTGATGGAACAAAAGGATTCCATCATACAGGAATTGTATCTTGGATAGGCAATTCTGATGTTCAGCGTAAAGTTTTATTTGAACAAAATTTATTTTGGATCCGTTTGATTGACACAGAAAATGCATATAAAAAGAAAAGTAGAAAAGAAAAATGTCCTAAAATTGAGGGAATTTATCCGAATTCTACTAAGATTTTAGGGATTGAGACAAGAGAAGAATTTTATAAAATTGATCCCTATGCACAAGAAAAGAAAATTAAACTTCCGTTTATAAATATTGTAAATATTCAAGTATGGGTATTAGATTGTATACCCTCTGGGGCATCCCATGATGACCATTCGGTCGTTTTACAAGGTATGGATTATCAGCAAGATTCTATACAACAAGTTTGGGAAAAATGGAAGGAAGTAGAGGAATTAGAGAAAGAAAGTAGTGAAAAAAGACAATTTGTTATTGACCGCCAAACTGGAATTATTACATTTCCAAAGTACATGAATCGTTCTTTCTTCCACCATCAAGATGAGATTTCAGTTCGTGTCCAATATGAATATTGTCAAGGAGAGAAAGGAAATCTAAAAGTTGGGGCCATTAATAGATTAGATAGAAGCATTGGATATATTAATAATAGTTATAATCCAGTAGTATCTGTTGGTGGTATCTCTAAAGAGAAAGTGTTAGATGCTGTAAAGCGAAATGCTCAAACCTTGCGACATGGATATCGTTGTGTATCAGCAAAAGATTATGAGGATATGGCATGGGAAGCAACAAGAAATATTAGCAAAATTAAGTGCTTTTCTGGATATGACCAAGAGGGAAAGAGAAAACCTGGTGCAATTACACTTGTGGTACTTCCTAAAGAATATCAAGAAAATTCATATTCTTTTGAAAAGATGAAAATGCAGATTTATGAATATTTATCGAAACATATGGATGAAAATATATTATATTTAGGAAATTTTTATATAGTAAAACCAGAATTAATTCGTTTGGATGTAAAAACTACAATAGAATTTTTGGAAGAAAAAGAAATTTTTCTTACAAGAAAAAAAATATTGGAGGAATTAGAACGATTTTTAAATCCTCTCAATGGAAATTTTTATGGAGAAGGATGGGAGATTGGAACAATACCCAATCAGAATCAAATTATTCATACATTAAAAAAAATAGAAGGTGTAAAAAATGTGAAACAATTGACACTTCGTAAGTTTTGTCAAGGAAGTTTTGAAGAATTAGAAATAAATGAAGAAAGCGAACTTCCATTTTATTTATTACCTAGAAGTGGAGCACATGAGATACAGATAGAATTACAGGTCTAAAAAGGGGAATCTAGTTATGTTCTATGATCTAAAATTAGACGATAAGTCCTATCGTGAACTAAAAGAAGAGGCAGTATTTCATATACCAAGAGAATATCCTGAATGGACAAACTATAATTCTTCAGATCCTGGAATAACCCTCTTACAACTTTTTTCTTGGTTGACAGAAGTACAACAATACCATTTAAGTCAACCTAGTGAAGCAAAACGTCGAAAATATTTAGAATTGCTTGGAATAGAAATCCAACATATTTGTCCCTCCACGGGAGCTGTAAGTGTAGAGTCAGGATTAGGGCAGATAGGCAATGCCTTTTCCATTTTGAAGGGAACTCGTTTTTTTGCTGAAAATATACCCTTTGAGACAATAGAAAAAAGGTGGGTACATCCAGTCAAATTGATTGGTGCCTATATGGTACAAGGTGATTTTTTTAGTAGTTACCATAATATTGGAAATGATTTTGAAAAGCAGATGAAATTATATCCTTTTGGAGAACTGCCAGTAGTAGGAAATCAATGTTACTTTCTCTTAGATAGAGCCTTAAGTTTTACACAGAAGACTGATATTTATTTTGATATTTGTATAAAATATGAAATAACCAGAAATCCAGCAGATGAACAATTTATTCCACTAGCCCAATTAAAATGGGAATATTATTCTATAGATGGATGGGAAGAATTGAAGATAGAATTTGACCAAACTTATGCATTTTTACAAAGTGGAAAATTGCGTTTTCATCTACAAAAAGAAATGGCTAAAGTGGAAGAGGTTCATGCATATCAGATTCGTGTAACTTTATTGGAAAATGATTTTGATGTAGCTCCATTGATTCAGAATATTTATTTGAATGAAATAGATATGAAACAACAATATTCTGTTTGTGATTATGAAGAATACATCTTAGATTTTTCTATGGAAGAAGAAAATTTTTCTTTGTGTAGTGATTTATATTTAGCAGAAATAGGAAAAGCAGAATTATATCTTGAGAAACAAAAAGGATGGTATCTGGTAAAAGAAATAAAGCGGGAAAAAACTAAGGAAGGGGATACAAGAATTTGGTTTCAAAAACCTACATGGGCAAAAGGATTTCTAACATGTAGATTAGTAGTTTTTGAGAAAGAAATGGAAGAAAAAAGAGTGATAGGGATAGGAAATACTTTTGCAAATCAAGAATTTGATCTACATATTTCTAATATTTTATATAACGAGTTTGAAATTATGGTGTATGATAAAGAGAATAATAATTATATGATATATCAAAAAGTAGAAAGTTTTGATGAGTGTACCCCAGAAGATATGGTATATATTTTAGATGTAGAAAAAAGAAAACTACTTTTTGGGAATTGTGAAAGAGGAATGGCTCCAAACGGAGAGATAAGAATGATACGCTTAAAACTTAGTCTTGGAAGCGATGGAAATATAAAAGCAGATAAAATAAGAAAATGTGAAGCATTTCCAGAATTAATTGTGAAACAATATAAAGAGACTCAAAATGGACAAGATGAAGAGACAATCTCAGAGTGTTTTCAGAGATTTCGCAGAGAACTAAAAGAAATTCACCGAGGTGTCACTTATTGTGATTATGAAAATTTAATCAAAAAAGCTCCTGGACTTTTAATTCTAGATAGTTATGTAATTCCTCCCACAGAATGGAAAAATATGGGAAATCCAATTCCAGAAAATCAGATTTCTATTGTAGTACAACCTTTTAGTTTTTCAGGGAAACATGCAGTACTAAGTGAAACATATAAGAAAAATTTAACACGTGTTCTAGAAAAACAAAAAATGCTTGGAACTAGAATCCAACTTCTTAATCCAGAATATATTGCTATTTCTATCTATGTAGAAATTGTGATAAAATTACAATTTTTAGATGCAGAAAAACAGATGAAAAAAGTTGTGAAAAAATATTTAAATGAAAAAAATTGGGAAATTGGAAAACCTGTACTTTGTAGTGTGTTATATGGACTTTTAGATACCTTACCTTGTGTACATCAAGTGAAATCTTTGTCAATAAGTGCACAAGGAAATGGATTTCGGTACTTGGTAAATGGAGATGTAGGTCTTCCTCCTAATGGTCTTGCATACTTGAAGGATTTAGAATATTGCATTTATACAGCAGATTAGAGGTGAAGACATTTGGAGCCATTAAAATATTTTGTATTCAATAAAAAAAGAGATTACATGCATGGATATTTAGAAAATATGCAAATTACAGAACAGGGATTAGAATTATATACAAGGGAATCTAGACATTATGGTACATTTATTAGTCAGCTTTTAGATAGTGGAATAGAAGGAAATACTTGGCATCGTGCAATGATACAGAGTGTAAATTATGGAGATGATTCTATCCGTTTTTTCTTTTATTGTAGTGATAGTGCCCAAGTTCTTTATCAGGAACAGCTTGTAGATTGGGAAGTATTGATTTGTAAAAAGGAATTGACAATTGCAGAAAAACATGAAATTATGCAGCCTTATTTGGTACATCAAATATTAAATCCGCAAGATATATTATTATATCATGCAAAAGGACGTTTTTTGTGGTTAGAAATACAATTATTCCGTCAAGCTGAGGTAATTCCTAAAATTTTAAATATAAAAATTTATGTTCAAAATCAAAGTTTTCTAAAATATCTTCCAGAAATATATCAAAATATTTCAGAAAATGATTTTCTAAAAAGATATTTAAGTTTATTTGAAGCTGTTTATCAAGAACTAGATACCAAAATACAAGCTTCTGCAAGACAATTAAATCCTAGAACTGCTGAAACAGAGTTCTTATACTGGATGGCAGAGTGGGTTGGTATTTCAAATGTACATCTTTGGCCTGAAAAAAAACTTAGAATCCTTTTAAAAGGAATTGTAAAGAAAAATTTAATTCGTGGCACAAAGGCATATATGAAAAATATCATTGAAATTTTTACTGGAGAACCCCCTTTTTTTGTAGAATATGGAGAGATTGAACAATATAAGGGAAATCCAGCTGTATATCAAAGATTAATACAACATTATGCTCATAATCCCTATATAGTAAATATATTAATTCGGGAACAGGCTGTTCCTACTAGGCAAGAAAAAAAAGCATTAAAAAAAATTATAGAAGATATGAAACCAGCACATATGGAAATACATTTAATTATTTTAAAACCTTATATTTATCTAAATAAAAATGTATATATTGGAGTCAACAGTGTGCTTGGAACTTACCAAGTAGCTAATTTAGATGGCATAGCTGCAATTCCATCTGTTGTTGGTATGACAAGGCTGCCCTTTCAACAAGAAAATCATTCAAAGCAGTCTGAAAAAGAAAAAGGAGGCAAAACCCATGAAGAATCTGAAAAGTTTTCCATTTGAGAGGAATCGGTACTTTTACGGAAAGCTCCTATCTGTGGAGGATTTTGAAACAGAACAGAAATATTTTAATGACAAACGCAGAACAATTAATCGCTTCCTTTTTGGTTCTGGTATTGTATGTGGTTTACAGGTTGTGGAAGTAGATGATGAGAGCATTTCATTAGAACGAGGACTAGCATTAGATTTTGCAGGTAGAGAAATTGTAGTAGACGAACCTATTGTAAAAAAAATCGTGGATTTAGAAGGATATCATTCAGAACAAGACAATGGTTTCTATTATCTTTGTTTGAATTATCAGGAAAGTGCTTTTGAGCCTATGCACAATGTTGCAGGTATGGGAGAAAATAAAGAAGGGGAATTTAATAAATATAAAGAGGGATACCATTTATTTATAACACAGACAGAACCAGAGAGAGAGGTATTTTCTCCAATTCAATTATATGAGAGAAGCACAGAAATTTATTGTGCAAATGGGATAAAAATTTGTCAAATCCTTCCAAGGTATTTAGAAATGGGAAGTGAGACAACACTTAGAATTGAAATAGAAAATATTGGACAGCAACAAAATTTTTCCTTTGATTATGAATTAATGTTATCTTTTTTGACTTATCAGGATGAACCACGTGTGCAGGTGCATTTTGATGAAAAAGATTGGACCAAAGATAAAAAATATATAATAGAAATTCCTTTGAAGGTTGTTTATATTAATAATGTGGAAGCGGAAGTATTTTTAGTTCCTGAAAGTTTCACATTGTATGTAGGAGAAAGAAGTTATCATATCTCAGAAAATTATACAAATAAGGCACATATTAGTAGAAAAGATGGAAATCAGACGCTTTTAGAAGAATATTATAAAAATGCTATGGAATATGTAGTGAATCACACTTATCAACAGAGCATTTATTTGGCGAAAATTTATGTAGTAAAAACAGCAGACTTATGTTTAATTGAAAGAATTGAGCAATTACCCTTTGGACAATACATTTTACATACAGAAATATCTACAGCTCTTATGTATAAATTGGTAGAAGATGTAAAAAAGCTAAAAATGCAAAATTTGTCTCAATTGGACCAAAGAAAGATAGGAGACAGATATTCTGAACAACCTGAAACTGCTTGTGGAGAGGTAACATTTGAAGTAAAAAGAGTAAAACAAGGAGAAGTGATTTACTCAGAGCGAATTTTTCATGGTTTAGGACTTAGTCCTGTTACTATTATATTAGGCTATGAAGTAGAAAATGGATATGCAGAAGAAAGAGAAACTATTTTTGGAGATGCTTCTATCTTTCAAAATTCCAAAGAAGACTTCCAAGCTTTCTTGGGAGCCAAACTAGAAGTTTCAGAAGGGGCATTTGTAATTGGCATGAAGATTAGGAAAAAAAGCAATATTGAAAAGGTAGTTGTACGATGGACTGCTTGGAAAAATCCTATACAACGATTAGAGATTCAAAAGAAACGATTGTTTATTCAGCCAGATATTCCTAATATTTGTGTAGGTGAATCTATTACTTTTACAACTATTTCAGAAGGTTTTCAGGATGAGCGAATTAAGTGGAGTGTAAAAGATTTAGATGGTGGAACAATTGATAAAAATGGAAAATATACAGCGCCAGAAACAGCAGGTGTTTTTAGAATTAGTGCAGTAAGTACAATATATCCAGATATTGTGGCTTCCACTTTTGTGGTAGTGCGGGAAAAGGAAGAAGATTGGTTGAGGTGATACTATGCTCATTAAGTTTCTAGAGAAACGCTATGAAGTGATTCAAAAGCTTAAAACCACAGGTGTTCTGGATTTGTATGTTGCAAAAGATATCAATGATGTAAGGCAAAAACTTTATACGATTGTTTGTGTGAGTGATAGAGAATTAGCAAGAAAATTAATCCCATTTACCACAAAGGAAAATACAAGTATTGCTTTCAAAGATTTACATGAAAGTTTTAATCTAGAAGGAAAGTATTATATTGTATTTCAGTATGCGCAGGGGGAAACGTTACAGCAAGTCTTACAAGAAAATGTTTATGATTTAAAAGAACGTCTACTTCTATTAAAAAACATATTTGGACAAATAATTTTATTAAATATGCCTGAATGTTTTATTTATGAAGTACTGCGTAAAGATAATATTGTAGTAGATCAGGCATTAGGAGTTCGTTTTAATTATTTCTTTACAGAAGTAGATTATTATTGGCAGGTAACTAGTAAAAACTGTTTGCATCGTATTAATGAATTGGTACAAGAATTATTTCAAAAAGAATTAACAGATAAAAGTGTAAGAGAATTAAAAGATTTTTCCAAAAAGTTGAAACAAGAACGATTGGAAGATATTTGGGAATGTTATGAGGCTTACAATGATTTCTATGAAAATTTGCTCTGGAAGACAGAACATCAAGAAATTCGTCCAAGACGTATCTGGTGGAAAGCTTGGGATGCATTTAAAAAGAAAATTCCAGTGTTAAAGGCAGTATTAACAATTCTTTTAATTTTTGCATCAGGAGCATTCCTTTTGAAAAGTTTACCAAATCCTGTTTTATCAGAAGATGGAATTACTTTTGACCAAATTGGAACTCTGCAAATTCAAGACCCTACACAAAATACAGATTTAGAACAAATTCCAGAGGAAACTTCAGAGGAAGATTTAGAGGAAAATTTAGAGGAAAATTTAGAGGAAGATTTAGAGGAAACTTCAGAGGAAGATTTAGGGGAAGATTTAGAGGAAACTTCAGAGGAAGATTCAGAGGAAGATTTAGAGGAAAATTTAGAGGAAGATTCAGAGGAAGATGAAAACTCAGAATAAAAACTTATTGTACCAATGATTTACAGAGTACAATTTACTAAAAAACGCGCAGAATGGAGTAAAAGATGCAAAGTGGACTAATTAGACGAACCTCTAAAAAATTGGTACGAGTTTTTTTTATACCATTTCAAGTAATATATTGTGGAATCAAAAAAATATTAAATCCAGAATCCTTTGCATCTCAAGTTGTGCGAGATGTCCGAAAAGGTATTACTTCAAAAAAAGATAAAGAAGCACGTTCTTTGAAAAACTATTTTTCTCTAAGAAATTATTATGTACTAAAAAAACTAGTATATATGGTTCTTTTACTATGTTTGGTTTTACCTATTTTATATATAAAACTTTTACATCCGCTATTAATTTCTAAATTTTTTACAAAAACAATGGTAGTAAATTCAGAAGAAATGATTGGATATTCTGGAAAAGTAAAGTTATTATCTGAAGAGAAAGGTCAGTTGTTATTTGAAGGTAGGCTAGAAAAAGGAAGAATTAACGGAAGAGGTCAACTTTATGATTATTCTGGAGCATTACTTTATGATGGCCAATTTGAAATGGAGGCTTATTCTGGAGAAGGAGAACTTTATTATACTGGAACAGAAACACTCTGTTATAAGGGCACGTTTGTTTTAAATCAGTATCAAGGATTAGGAGTACTATATAATGTGGATGGAAGCATACTTTATAAGGGTGAATTTAAAAATGGTCTTTATGATGGAGATGGAGTCTTGTATTTTGAAAATGGTCAAGAACAGTATGCTGGTACTTTTGCAAAGGGGGAAATGCAGGGGATAGGAACACTTTATAATGAAGAGGGGAAAGTAATTGCAAAAGGTGAATTTAAAAATGGAGCGCCTTTATTAAAAATGGTGGAATTGACAGACGAAGATGAAAATGTAATATATGAAGGAACTGTAAATGCAGATGGAGCGTATGAAGGAAATGGAGAACTGTATGCAGATGGTTCTTTGGTCTATGAAGGAGAATTTTTGGATGGAATAAAAGAAGGGCAAGGGACAGAATATGATGAAAATGGGGAGCTTATCTATGAGGGGACTTTTTCTGAAAATGAATACAATGGAAAAGGAAAACTCTATGAAGATGGAAATCTGATTTATAATGGTAATTTTTTAGATGGAAAGAAAAATGGGTTAGGAGAAGAATATAATGAGGATGGAGAACTAGTTTATGAGGGAGATTTTGAAAAAAATAATTACAATGGAGAAGGTAAATTATATGAAAATGAAGAACTAATTTATGAGGGGACTTTTGTAACTAATAGTTATCATGGAAAAGGAAAACTCTATGAAAATGAGGAATTAATTTATGAGGGAGATTTCTCAAATAATGAATATAATGGAAAAGGAAAATTCTATGAAAATGAAAGATTGATTTATGATGGAACATTTGTAAATGGAAGAAGAGAAGGAAGCGGAAGATTATATGATGAGGATGAAAATTTAATTTATGATGGAAATTTTAAAGCAGATATTTATGATGGAGCAGGAAGACTTTATGATGCAGATTCAACAGTTTTAATTTATGATGGTATGTTTGTAAATGGATTATATCAGGGAAATGGAATTTTAACAGATGTAAGTACAAAAAATTTACTCTATCATGGAGAATTTTATCAAGGAGAGTATAATGGAAATGGAAAGTTGTATGATACAACCTCTAATATGCAAATTTATGATGGAGAATTTCAAAACGGTCGTTATCATGGACAAGGTACTTTGTGGGATACAAGAGGAAATTTAATTTATATTGGTAATTTTGTTTCTGGAAAATATTATGGTTCAGGAGTTCTTTATGATACATCTACAGGAAAAGTACAACAATCAGGACAATTTAGAGATGGCACTTTGATTACAAATTCAGATGAAATAGAAGTTCAATATGGTGTGATTACTTGTAAAATTACAGATACCAATGGCTCTCCTATTTCAAACGTAGCAGTAGATTTGAGTGATGGTCAAGGAGGTATTACAGATGGAAATGGGCAAGTTATTTTTGCTAATCATGCACTTGGAAGTTATAGATTAACAGTTTCTGTACCTTCTGGTTATACTTGTACAAATCCTTCTGAAACGGTGTTATTGACAAAACAAAATAATACTATATCAATAACAAAAGTGTTGACAAAAATTCCAGAACAAACAAGTACTCCACCGCAAAATAATCCATCACAAGATACCCCACAGCAATAAGAAAGCTAAAAAAATCTACTATTTATAGTACTAGATATTTGTTCCTGTTTAAAAATACAAAGAACAGTTTCAGGAAAGAAATCAAATTTGCGGAGAAATAGAAATTTCTGGGTTAAAACAAAATTTACAATATTTTTGAGAGGAGGCAGGATTAGATGGGATTATGTGTGACAGGTGGAGCAACGATGACTTGTTCTTTTGGTATGGCACCTTCTACATTAATGATACTTCCAACTTCTGGAGTAATGTCTGCCATGCCCTTAGCAACTATTATGGACCAAGTACCTTTTGTAAATATCTTACCATTTGGAATGTGTACAAGTCTTTCAAATCCAACAGTAGCATCTGCAACAGCAGCTGCATTGGGTGTATTAACACCAATGCCTTGTGTGCCAGTTCCCACTGGACCTTGGGTGCCTGGAGTTCCTCAAGTATTAATTGGAGGAAAACCAGCACTAAATAATCAATGTAAATTAACTTGTGCATATGGAGGAATTATACAATTTACTACTCCTGGATGCATGACAGTACAAATATAACAAATGAAAACTGAGGCATATAATATGGAAGCATATATGAAAGATAGGTGCTTGTTTGGCACAAAACTTATAATATTTGTTGCAGTTATAGTGATTTTTATCCTTAGTTCCTATCAGCGAAAATTAAACTTAAATTATATTGAACAAATTCATTTTCAAGATGAATATTTATATTATGTAGATCGTGGAAAAGATAATTCCTTCCGAATTATCAGATCAAATGCTGAAGGAAAAAAAGGGGAAATAATTGAATATTTCCGTTATAAAAATGAGAGAGAACATGTTATAAGACAATTATTTTTTAATAATCAGGGAGAAGCTTATGTATTAATAGAGGAAAAAGAACCTACTTCTTTACAGGAGTCTAGTTGTGTTGTTTTTCGTTGTGATTTTAAAAGAAATAGACTGATAGAAACTGAGTATGATTTTACAAAATGCCTTCAAGAAAATCATGATATTTATATCCAAGGACTTCGGGAAGAGGAATTATATTTTTTTGAAACTCCAAATGTAAAAGAAGAATTAAGTGAAGTAAAACTTTGTACTATGAGTAAAGAGGGGGATATCAAAGAATTAGATTATATTCCGTTGGATTATCCTTATTTAAAGACACAATTTTTCTTAAGTGAAAATAATATTATTTTGTGGATGGATCATAATGGAGAGATTTTTGCAAAAGAACTTGGAAAAGATTCTTATTTAGAAATAGAAGGAATTTCTGAGTTACAAGGGGTTTTTAAAAGTTTTTCTAATGATAATAAATATTTTGCATATGCTATAGACTATGAATCAGATTGTATTAGAAGAATTAATCTTCAAGATCAGACCTCTAGTGTGGCTTATACAGCGGAAGAGATTAGAGGACAAAATCCAGAGTTTACATTTCAAAATCTGTTAAATCCAGATTGTACAGAAGCAGGATTTTGTTCAGGAATTAAGAACCGTGCAGAAGATAAAGTTGTTATCTGTTCTTATCAAAATGGTATACATCAAGATATTGTAAAAATTAAATTGAGTTTATTTGCTTTTATTTGTAGAATGTTTCCAGTATCTATAGGTATTATTTTTGTAACATTTTTAATATGGCTTTATTGGTATATTTATTGCAAATATCAGGTACAAACAATTTTAATAAGATTATTTTTGGTATTTATTTTAGGATTATTTGTAACAGATCACATATTAGGATTATGGATTAGTCAGACAATAGAACAACAATTAGAAAAAAATCAGATATTAGCTTTAACCATATTAGGAGAACAATTAAGAGAGCATATTACTGAAAATTTAGAAGATGATCCAGATAATTTTCCTTTGGGAGAAGAAGATTGGAGACTAAATTATGAAAGAATAGGAGAAAATAATGAAGATACAAATTTAGGGGAACGAATGGTATATACTTATAGTATACTTAGAGCAGATGAAGACCAAAATCTAATTATTAGTGAATCTATGTTAGAATATTGTGGTGTTCCAGCAGAATGGCATTATTCTTCAAAAAATTTAGAAACTTTGTATACCTGTTTAAAAACCCAAGAATATATCAATCAACAGAATGAAAATAAAAATGGAAAATGTTATAATCGTGTTATACCACTTGTATTAAGTGATGATACTGTATATGGAGTGTTGTCAGTATCTGTGAATGGAAATCTTTTGGAGTATCGTATTTGGCAATATCAACATAATTTAAAATTAATATTTACTGTATTATTTTCTGTGGTGTCTATTCTGTTACTTTTATTTTTGATTCTGTTTTTAAGACCACTAAAAACATTAAGAGAAAGTGCAGGGCGATTAGCTTCTAGAGAACTTGGCATTGTGGTACCAGTATATGGACATGATGAAATCTCAAATATTTCTGTAGCTTTTAATAAAATGTCTCTTGAAATTTCAAAATATATACAAGATATTCAGGAAATGTCAGATGGATATTATAAATTCTTTCCAGCTAAAATTTTAGAACTATTAGGAAAAGAATCCATACAACAGGTAACGCTTGGAGATGAAATAACAGACAATATGACTATTTTTTCTATGCATTCTATAAGTGACTCAAAACAAAAACAAATATGTTCTGCAGAAAAAGTATATAAAGATATCAATCAAATGCTAACTATTTTAGTTGCCGCTATTACAAAATATCAAGGAGTAGTAGAACATTTTGAGGATGCCGGTTTATCTGCACTCTTTACAAAAAATAGTAGAGAGGCATTAGATGCTGCAATTGAAATTCATCAATCCTTAGATAAACTTACATATGAAAACTGTCGAACGATTGCCATTAGCTATGGAAAAGTTATGATAGGTGTGATTGGGTATGAAAATAGAATGGAAGTTGCAACTATTTCTGTACATTCTGATTTAGCAAAAGCATTGCGCTTGAAAGGTGATACTTATGGAGCAAAAATTTTGATTACACATTTTGTTTATCAACAGATCGCAGAATTTGAGAAACATTATCATGCTAGATATCTAGGAAATATTTATATAAGTGGTAATGATACATTAGAGCGAATTTATGATGTTTATGATGGGGATAATGAGGAAGATTTTTATTATAAAGAATTAACAAAAATCCTGTTTGAACAAGGAGTTGCATTATTTGTTGCAAAGAAATTTTTTGAAGCTAGACAGGTATTTATACAAGTACTTATGCAATATAAAAAAGATAAGGCTGCAAAAAAATATCTATATCTTTGTGAAAAATATTATAAATTGGAAAATATAGAAGAAATAGAAACAGTAATTGAACATTTCTAGAAATATATATTAGTTCCAAAACGTATTATCTTGTCAAAATGTTCTACCACAAGATATAAACCCAATCCCCTAATGCTTGCTATTATAACAAGCATTAGGGGATTTTTAAATATTATGCATGAGGAATATTTGTAAAGTCTGAAATTTCCTTATTTAATGTGATTAAATCATCTACTGTTAAATTATGTACAGAAGTATGTCCTGTGATGCGCGCAAAGGTTTTTAGTTCTTCTAATGTTACATTTAAGTAATTTGCTACTCTTTGTGCTGCTTGTTCTACTTTTAATCTTTTTCTTAGTTCTGGGTCTTGAGTTGCAATTCCTACTGGACAATTTCCTGAACCACAAATTCTATATTGCTGACATGCTGCAGCTATAAGTGCTGCGCTTGCTATAGCAATTGCATCTGCTCCCATTGCAAGAGCCTTTGCCATATCTGCAGAGATACGCAGTCCTCCAGTAATCACAAGTGAAATATCAGAATGTATAGAATCTAAATATTTTCTTGCACGATACAATGCATAAATGGTTGGGACAGTAGTAGCCTCACGTAAAAATAATGGACTAGAACCTGTTGCGCCACCTCTGCCATCAATTGTAATAAAATCAGGTTCCGCATAAACACAATATTCTAAATCTCTTTCTATTCTTCCTGCTGCAATTTTAATACCTATTGGTCGACCATCAGAACGAGTTCGCAACATAGTTACCATTTCTTTTAAGTCTTCTTTGGAATTAAGTTCTGGAAATTTACTTGGGCTTTGCACATCTTCTCCTTGTTTTTTCCCACGTAATTGTGCAATTTCTTCTGTCACTTTTTCTCCAGGCAAGTGTCCTCCCATCCCAGGTTTTGTTCCTTGTCCTATTTTAATTTCAATTGCATCTGCTCTGCGCAAGTTTTCATCTGTCACACTATATTTATTTGGAATATATTCAAATATGTATTTATAAGAAGCTTCTCGTTCTTCAGGTAAAATTCCACCTTCCCCACTACACATTGCTGTTTTAGCCATTGCAGATCCTTTTGCTAAAGCCACTTTTATTTCTTTTGATAACGCACCAAATGACATATGAGAAATATATACAGGACTATTTAAAATCATAGGTTTTTTTGCATGTTTTCCAATAATTGTCATGGTTGTTACAGGTTCCTCTTCTTCAAGAGGAGGAGGATTTAACTGAGCACCTAAAAGTAAAATATCATCCCAACTTGGCATTAGCATTTTGGTTCCCATAGCACCACTTATACTTTTTCCTGTTACTGCCATCTGATGAATTTCTTCCATATAACGACAAGATTCATCCATACGATAGAAATTTTTATCATAACTTAAATTTGATATGTCTGTTTCTTTTTGATTTAAATTCACAGTATCTATATTTTCTATTTTTGAAATATCTTCTTTGAATTTTTCTTTTGGCTGTTGACAAACAGGGCATTTATCTGGTGGCTGTTCCCCTTCATAAGTATAACCACAAACGGTACAAATAAATCTCTTCATATTTTATCTCCTTCCTATCACGTACAATTATTATTTATCTATTTTAACATTTTTCTTGTTAATCTGACAATACATTTCTGTTTTATTCCACGACAAACGCATGAATCCCTACATCCCCCTTATATTTGTTTTCTTTATTTTT
>CAJUHG010000031.1 GCA_910586005.1 uncultured Lachnospiraceae bacterium
ATGAATTTTCAGTTTCTAAGCAAGATCAAAACGGGTATGAACGGGATTGAGCGGGAAACATGGCTTTTGGAATATGAGGGTTCCCAGTTTGTTTTTGTAGCCGGACAGAACAATGTCACATTGGGGTGGGATCCCGAAAAATGCCCTTTGGGTGAAGGGCTACTGGAAAGATTGAGGGAAGAATTCACTTTGGGCCGTGAGCATTACGAGGTCGAAATGGAGGAAATAAAGGAGGATTATCAAAACCAGATCCGCAAGGCGGAAGCAGCCGACGATTCAAAGAAGGCGGAGGAACTGCGCGAGGAACTTTCGGAGGAACTGGAAGCCTACAAGGATCAAAGAGATGAGGGCGGTTATGGGGATTGGGAAGACTATATGAAAAAATGGAATGAAAAGCTATCGGAATGTTTATCGCCGCTGCGCACAGCCGATATCGGCGACATGATTGTGGAGGTGGACAATCGTTACATTGAAAAGGATGCGCCGTCCCTGGCGGAAGCTGTCCGTTCCTTAAAGGAAGGGCCTTTTACGCTGGCGACGGAGGATGAGTGGGAATATTTCTGCAATGGCGGCGCACGCACATTGTTCCGTTGGGGCGATACCTTGGACAATGTTATGGAGGAAATTTTTAACGTGGGATCGGTCAGCATGGCAAAGGAAAAACCATTGTTGGAACAGCCCAATATGTTCGGGTTGTTTATTGCATATAATTCCTATAAAAATGAAATTATCGATGATGAGAACTATTCCAAAGGCGGTGACGGCGGCTGTTCGCTTTGCGGCGGTGACGGCGCGATTCAGATCCTGCCTTGCTATACTGCGTTTTACCGTGAGCGGACGGGTATGAGCTGCCGGTTATCGAAAAATTATTACTGTTACCGGCGGATTATAAGGATGCCGTGATGTTGCGTAAAGCAGGCTTGAGCAACACCAATCTAAAGTTTTCCGAAGGAGAAGATGAATTTATGTATGAGCGTTACGCAAGCTTCAAACGCTATAGAGATATATCCAAATTGATAACAGTTCCAGATTTATTACAGGTCACAGAGGATGAGTGCGTCTATATTTCTAATGAGAATGATTATGATATTGTAGTGGATTTAGAGACCTGTTATGCTCCCTTTGATGAAGTGAAGCCATTTATCGCGTTTTTAGCGACGCAAATCTGCGAATTGGATAATGTTGCGCAGCGGTTTCACCAGAAAAAAAGAATAAAAAATGATGGGCATGGATATGTATGCCTTCCAAGTCCCCCAGGCATGTATCGGATTGATTATTCTCAAAGTATGGAGGACAACCCCGCACTACAAGAAAAGAAATTTGATTTTATTTTAGCCTATATCTATATGGAAGAAAAAACCGGATCAGCTTTGATTACTGGTGTACCACAGAAAATTCACAGCTTGAGGTTGTTTTTGAATATAAAGAGAATAGATTTTTCCTGCGAACATATGGCGCAATTGACAATATCCCTGACAAATGGGAGGACGAATAGCTTATCATCAGATATGGAGGACAGGAATGACAAACAGCAAAAGGAGAACTATAATCAGGGAGCGGCATGGCTGCCTGAAAGGAAGGGCGGATGAATTATGACCAAGCTGCATTTAAAAATCGAAAATGCTCTGGTAAAAATGGACTTTATCAGGCGGTATGAAGAATTGTCCGGTCACTTCAGCAGTGGGAGGACGCCATCAAGCGAACGTTTAGTTTACGTTGAGAAAGATGAAGTCATGAGTATAATCAGGGCTTTAGGGTATTCTCTGATATTTCATACAAAAGAAAAATTTTATAAAATAACAGAGGAGCAGGCCGGAGCTTTTTGGAGAAGCATAAGGGGAATTTATTGGGATTGTCAGGGAGCTGCCGATAAGAACAGCTTCCGATTTTGACATTTTGGTGAATCTTTAGTATGGAGGAATATTGAAATGGATTTTATTCAGATAAAAATTGAAAAAGACAGTTCCATAACAAAGTATATAAAGATTATCAGAAAATTCGATAATTCCTTGCCCATCGGAACGATAAAGCAGCGAATCGATGAAAATGATTTTGTGATGGGATTTGACTTGGAGTGTTATGATGTTTCAGAGGATATAAACGGAAATGAAATTGACAGAAAAAAGATTTTTCGAGATATGCTTGAAGAACTTTTTCGGGCGGGAGCACGGATTTCTATATATCAAGACGGGGAAATGATTTCCATAGAGATTTTGGATAATTGGTTAGGCTTTTTAGAGGAAATAAGCAAACAAGTAGAACGGGATATAGAACGGGAATTAAGATATGGATGATTCCTATAAGCTGGTATGTTTATGATTTGACAATAAAGAAGTATTATGAGTTAGATAATCCGTCAGGAGAGGCCGGTGAGGAATTTAATAATTTTGGGAGTATGCTTGATAAAATGTTTGAGGATTCCTTACGCTGATTTTAGCAGTGTAATACAGATTGGATAGTATTATCACAAGAGAATTATCAGGATATGCGAAGACAGATCCGGAAAAGCGGCGGCAGACTGCCACATGATAAAAGGTGTACCGCGATAAAGAGAGAGTGGGACACCTTTTATTTTACTAGATTACTTTGAAAATGATAGTAAATCTTATTGGAAACAGCCAGAGGCGATATTTTTTCCAAGAAAGAGAACTATCGATCATTGTTTTACCATACAAATCTCATTAATCCAATCTACTAATGTTCCAGTGGTTGTGCCTTCATTGCTACTATGTCCCATTGCCCAGACAAGAGAATAATCCGCTTTTGCTCCAGCCATTTGTGCTGCAATGCAAATATTATAAGCTACTGAAAACGAAGTATGCTGATCCGCTGTTCCGTTACGTGTGCGCCAGTACTTTGCAATATCGGCTTCCTGTATTCCGGTTGCAACGTCTAGCATGATCTGTGTTCCATTTACAAGATAAGTCTGTTCTGCAATTGCTTTTGCCTCATCACCAGTCAATGCATTCTGGATGTAGAGATCAATTTGTTTTGCCTCAAAACCTTCTAAACTTTCATAAGTTTCATAATTATCCTTTAGTAACTGTGCAATCGATGCAGAATAATGAACTGTTTTTGTATCGCTTGTACCAAAGGCATCATTTTCTGCACTCATATCAAGTGTATCAAATCCCGGGATATCTTTATTCCGGACTAAGCCAGTACTGTTAATAAAGTTTGCAAGACTAATGACCTGATAAGTTCCGTCTTCCTTTTCTGTCAACCAGTCCGAAGTATCTTCTCCATATTTTTCTGTAATATATACAGTTGCATCGTTCTGTACTGCCAGAGTTGCATTTAATGCATCACTGATATTTTGGAGGATTGCATTATAGTAAGTTCCTTCTCTCAGATCTAAAGTACCATCTTCTTTTTCAGGAAAGCTTAACTTAGTTCCATTCTCATCTATAAGATTTAGAGAATTGATATATTCTGCAAAAGCATAGGCGGCATCTTCCTGTAATGCTAATTGAAAATCAGTGAATTCATAATAGCCTGCTGTTTCTGATAATGTTCCATTCTTATTTAGGGTAGAGTCGTAACACAGCCATGCATAGGCTAAATCCGCATTTTCAATGTCTGCAATTGGGCAATATGCCATGGCAGCATATACAGAATCATCATATTCACTGCTATAAGTACCTGTAGCTTCATCGTAAGTCACACCAATTGCACCTGCCTCATATAAATATGGATAATATTCTTCCATATTTCCGGTTGCGCCTAAAGCAGAACTCATTTGTCCACCACCAGATGCGCCTACAGAAATAATTCGTTCCTTATCTCCCGGAATCACATCCGCATTCGCTCTTAATGCAATCACACCTGCCTTTAAATCAGCAACCGGTATGGGTGCTTTTCCGGTGATGGCGCCATCCTCTGTCATTGCATCCCTGCTTCTTGAACCACAAGAAACATAGATCATTCCGGCACTTAAAGTATCAGCATATTCAGGAGCCTTCGGTGTACCAGAACGCCATCCGCCATTACTGTTTTGGAATACAATAGGTGCTGTTTCTGCTGTATATCCACCGATTACTGCATCTGTAAAAGAGGCGCTTCCATCCTCATTTATTGTCATATATTCTGTCGGAACAAATACAAGCATGGTCTGGTATTCAGAATTTGTAATATTACTTTCGGTGTATACACCTTGTGCATTTACGCTTTGTGTTGATGCCTGATCATTCTGCTCCATTGCAAGCGGATCATCTGTTGTTCCATGCGACCTTTTCATCTCAAATTTTTTTTCCCCTGCACTTTCTGGATTCTCTTGATTCTGACCCATTTCTTTATGTTCACCATCCATGCCTTTCATTCCACCCTGTCCGCCTCTCATAAAATTCTGTTCAGCAATTGATTCTACTGGTGTTCCATCTTCGTTAATTGCACTCAACATATAATAACTTCCATCTTCACTCAAAGTCCATCCGTAGATGCCATCCGCTATCCCTTGGGAATAATCAAGTGTATGCTCTAAATTATCAACTTGATGATTTTCATTCACAGTTGTATCTGATGGTGTCTGGGATTCTGTCGGAGGCTGAGATGCACATCCGATTACCAACATAGAAATTACTACAAAAATACATATTGCCTTATTTTTCATTGCTTTCTCCTCCTAAAAAAAAACTGTGTAAGCCTGTTTGGACTTACACAGTAGTACTGCTACTCAACGATTATATCGTATTAAAATTTTATGAATAATCTGTGATAAGATTGTGAATATTGGATGAATAAACATGCTACTGATAAACAGGTTGTGAAAGAAAAGACTGCGGAATCAGTTTCAGAGTCATGACAGTTATCACTGCCATAAATTTTGAATCGTCCACCTTTGCATAGAAGCAGGCGTAGTAAAAAGCATTCAAGAACTTTTCTGTAACTGAGGACAAGAAATGCCTGTAGAGAAAACGTATGGAGTACGCAGATTCCAGAGTCAGTATGGATAATACAAAGAGAAGCAGGGAATTCCCAGTGGGAGCCGGACAAGTTTCAAAATAATTGTAAAAATAATGATAAAATCTACCCAAAATTGTTTTTTGTTGTATAATAAGTTTGCTGTATGAGGTCACTCCTTTATATGTATTTTGTTTGCAAACTTATTATATATTAGACAACCCTATACAGCATTTTTTTATAAAAAATTGTAAAGTGGTTTTCAACTAATTAATCAAGGACATATTTCTAACGTGGAAAGGATAGCCACAAATATTAGACAACGAGTATTCTGGAGGGAAGGATATAGTGCAATTTAAAGAAAGAAGTATTTTACTGGTGTGTTTTCTATACTCATTGAGTTATATTCTCTTTCTGATTATCCTTTTGAAGAAATCAATAAAATGTATAGCAAGAAATTGGTGCATTATAACAAGTAAAATAAGATATGAGAAAAATATAAAAGAAAATATAGATAAGGATATTAAAAAGAGGATTTTGATATTTTTATCAGGTGAAAGAATTTCCATAAATCCTTTGGAATGAATTTTGCTCTATTACTGAATAATATTTGTTGGTGTTATATTATCCATAGCCTTATTACCCAACAAAGGAATATTGTAGCCACTCCAGTTCACGAAAGTGGCTTTTTATGCAAAAAGGCTTTCGGGAAATGCCAGAAAGCCTTAAATTTACTAAATTTATCCCAATATCAATATCCCAAATTCTGTTAAATTCCAAGGAGCCATGTATGCTTATGGATTTAAAAATATCATTATCCTACGATTTATCCGATCTGTTATAAACAGCCTCAATTTCCTTTTTTGTAAGGTATTTTTTCTCGCTGTCCATAACTGCTTTTACCAGCCGCTCTAGAGCATCTCTATTATTGTTAATAATTATCTTTGCTCTCTGTAACTGCTCTGATAAAATTTGATTAATCAAATTCTTTACTTTTTCATTATAGGCCAGTTTTTCTTGTGAAATAACAGCAAGTCCAACCTCTTCCTCATACATTCCCAAGCTGCACACCATCCATGTAGCAAGTTCTGTTGCATGTTGTAAATCGGTGGCTGCTCCGGGCGTAATTCCATATCCACATACCATTTCTGCAGCTCTTCCACCAAGACACTCACAAATTTTTTCTAATAATAATTCTTTTGTGAAGTATTCATCAGAACTGCTTGATTTCACATAACCACCAAATTGGCCTCTTGCTACAATACTCATATAATCTGGAATTCTGTTATGAGACAACTGAATCAGGGCATGACCTGATTCATGGTAGGCTGTACGTTTCATGGTTTCTAAAGAGCTAACTTTTCTTGCTTCTCCATGAATACTTTCAAAAGCCTCATCTAATAGGATATCATCTACTAGTTTACCTGCACGAAAGGCTTCTCTCAATGCTGTCTGTATCATGTTTTCAATATCAGCGAAACTATGATTCTCTGACCGATGTACAATACTGTCAATTTCCTCGTCTGAAACGTCAAACATATCACTGTATTGTTCACGGATCAACCGTTTCAGCATCCATTTTCTTCCCTCTGCATTTGGAAGCCCGATTTCAAATGCAATATCAAAACGTCTTTCGAGTGCATGATCTATCTGTTTTTTTAAATTTGTTGCTGCCATGATGAATATTGGTTTATCATTTATTTTCTTGAATCCATCCATCTCTGTCAACAGCGCATTCAGTGTTGTATTGCCATTTGTCAGTTGTCGATCTGTGCCAATTGCATCCACTTCATCTATAAACAACACTGCTGGTGCATACTTCCTTGCGGTACGGAAGACACGGCGTACCTCGTCTGCTCCTTTGTTTGACAGCACGTCTGCACCAATTTCCAGAAAACTCACTCCTGATTCTGTGGCAACTACCCTTGCAAGCGAGGTTTTGCCTGTTCCGGGAGGTCCATACATCAATACGCCCTTTGGTATCCTGAAGCCTGCCTGGATGTATTTTTTTGGATTCTTTAGAAAATTAATAAAGTGATTAAGTTCGTCTTTTATCTTCTCTGATACACAAATATCATCCCAATGTGTATTTGGTTGCATATCTGCTGATAGCAAAAGATCTTTATCCTCCGCTTCAACAACTGGTTCCAGTTTGAAATTACAGAAAACAATTCGGCCAGATTTTTGCTTTTCATCCAGTTCATTTCTTAGATCATAAGTAAGTCTCTGATGTCGCAGAGAGAGAGTTTCCATTGTTTTTTGGAAGCATATAGCCGTGTAGCAATTTGGAAGTTCAATTTGGATTTTTTCCCGATGGATAAACCCAAAAGTGCCACGGTGGAAAAGTTCTCTCTTTTCTCTTGGGGAATAAGAATACCCCTTATCTCCATATAAAATATACACAGGAATATCTCCATATTCTTTTCTTATGTTGGAAAATACCTTACTGCCCTCGGTTCGGATGTTTACAATACTCAGATTATTTTCTTTTTCTTCCATTCCGCATTCATAATCAATTGCCGTTAGAATGACATTTTCCTTACGGAGAATTTGCATAAATTCCTCTAAGTTAGTCGTAGCCTTTATTTGAACATTATTTTCTGTCAATCTCTTGTCTGGAATTTCTTTCACTTGCCCAAAGACCGCAATGACACAACACTTTTCTCCAGAATAGAACTGCTGGATCTCATCTGTCGTTCCAGAAAAATCATGCTTCCATATGATTTTTCTGATACTGTTACACCAATCCAATCCCATTTTTTCTTCTGTCAGAGTCAGAAATGAAAGGAGTGCACTGTCTATAAGTTTTCCAGCAAGAACGGTGGCGTTTCTGGCATCCATACTGCTTCCCATAGAGTACAGCACAGTAGCCGCAAGTTTACCATCTTTGTCCTCTATGTCATATCCATATTCTTCTTTTAATAGTTTTAGCTGTTTGTCCAAGTCCTTCTTTATAATTTTTAGAATGGCATCTGCCCGCAGATGATTGAACATAATGACTGTATGGGAAGACATTCTTGAAATAATTTCAGGCGGAAAAAATGGCACCTTGCTGCCTGGGTATGTATCTTTTTTTAAAGCATCTATGATAACAGTATCTGATAGCAGCGTCAGGTTTTCATTTTCAGCATCTTGGTATAATTGTTTTCCTGCGTTCGTGGTAAGGATAACAATCGTGTTCTGGAAATTGATATCTTTATCATAATGTTTGTCATTACATTTGCCCTCATCTAGAATTTGGAGAAAAAGCAGAATCACTTCCTTACATGCCTTTTCGATTTCATCAAACAATAGCACACATCGGGGATGTTCCTTTACAAACTTTGTTAATACACCAGGCTTTGAATCTTTATACAAAGTAGAATTTCCTGTAAGTTCTGTCACGGTATGCTGATCAACATAACCAGACATATCAAAACGTTTATAGGGGATGTTTAGCGTATCAGCGATAATTTCTGCCATAAAGGTTTTGCCAACACCTGATGGTCCTGTAAACAGGTATGCATGTCTGGGACCTTTCTTTTTATGGCCTGCGTTTATCATTTTTTCTATATGGAAATAGGACTTTTCAAATTTATCAATCACATCATTTTGCCCAATGATCTGTCTATCTAATGCCTCTTTGATTGCACCAGTCTGCATTATAATATACTGCATAGACGCCTTGGTCTCATTAGTCTCTTTTGTTTCTAAATCTGGGTTTCGGAAAGGTCCAGATATCTCCAAAAGCTCCTGACGGTACACTGGATTGCTTACAAGCTCCCTGTACAATCCCATAACCGTATGTTCGCCTTGTTTTATAAATTGCTTCATGGTCATATAGGATTCAGTGGGTTCTCCTAAAAAGGTGTCTGTTTTCGCTTTTGACTGATTTCGACTGAGGATTTCTGGTAAATCAATCGCCTCCATTCCAAATTCTTCAAAATGTGCTTTTAATTTGATGTAGTCTTCTGATTCATTCCATATATCCTGTATGCTTCTATCAATCATTTCAAACCCTGGCAACTCTTCTTGTTTTTCTTCATATATGAGTTGATAAGTCTCTAATATTTTATCTTCATCTAGAGTCAAGTAGAGCAATGCTGTATAAAGTGAGGTGCAGGAATAACGGCCCGTATATGTCTCTCCATTTATAAAGGTTTTGGCTGAAACGTATTTCAATATGGCAGTAACCCAAGGAGAATTTCCATAGGAGTCTGATTCCAAACCTGCTTGTTCCAAAATCTCTTGATTGTATTCCAATTCTTTTTTTAACACTGTCTTCTCATCATACTCTTCCTCTAGGAATTTTTCTGCCTGTTCTGGTTTTTCCAGAAATTCTCCTAAATATGCCTTTGCCTGTTTCAGTGCATAGGAAAGACTCATTTCTACGGTTTCCTCTTCCTCTTCTTTTTCTGTCATATATGTGAAACTGCGATATTCTGCTCCGCTAAACCCCTTTACCTGTTCTTCTGTTTCCCCCCATTGATAGTAAATTCCTGGAGCACGTCCTTTTTTTACCACATAAATTTTTTTCTTCATACAATGTTCCTTTCTTGACGGTTCCAAAACCATTTTATTTAGATTTTGACATATTTATTTTAACGTTCTACATAAATAATGTCAATGTTACGCCGAGCGAACTAATACATCATAGCAGAACATGGACACCTTGACACTATATAAACCCAATGATAAAATATTTTTGTATTTATCAAACATAGAGAATAATAAAATTGAAACTACAAAACTGGAAGGAAAGAAATTATGGGAAAAGAAACCAGAGAATATTATTCATTTGTACCAATGAATAAACCCAAAATATTAGACTGCATAAAAGAAAAGTATGGAGAATATGAAAAGTCCAATGAGGAATATGTGGAAGGGTATTACAAATTTAAAAATAAATGTTTTATTAAAGTATACAAAGATAAATACAAAGATGGTAAAAAGGAAAGAAATGGAAAAATTCTCATGTATGGCCGGAATGAGGATTATCAAGAGTTTAGGGAAAAAGATATGCGTTTTAATGGTAGTCATGTAGAAGAATCAAAAGCAGATTCTCCTCTTATTTCAGAGTTGAATTTCAAATATCAAACAATTGGGAGTGATGAAAGTGGCAAGGGAGAAACTTTTAAATATTTAGTTATCACAGCCGCATATGTTGATGGTGCAAACGATGTAAAAAGATTTATCAAATTGGGAGTTGATGATTCTAAGGAAATTGAAAAGAAAATCCAAATAATTGGAAAAGAAGTTACTCATATTCATAGCTGGGATGAACTTTTGAAAAACCTCGATGAGAAGAAACTTTTTGTTACAGATTGCTCTGTGACAAAAATTATTACAAATGAGGAATATAATAAAAGGTGCTGTGAAAAAGGAGAGAATATAAATGATATTATAAAAGAGGCACATTTAGAAGTATTAAGAGAAGTTTATAAAAACCATCCTAATAGCATGATTGTAGTGGATAATTTTTATGGAGAAAGTAAAAAAGCTATAGCTAAATTTAAAGAAGAACTATCCTCTGGAGATTTCCCAACAGACTCTGACCATATATTTATGACTGTGAAAGCTGATTCTAAGATTATGGCTGTTTCTTTAGCATCAGTGATAAGTGTCTATATATGTAATCTTGGTTACGATTACGTTCAGAAAGTTTTAGATGATTATAAGAAAGACCCTGAAGAGGAACTCCTTCTACATAGTAATAAAAAGGAAAATAAAAAGTGCGCAGACGAAGCATTAGTAGAATTTTTTTTAAAACTTAAACCAGATTTGCTGGAAGACTTTATCAATAAATATACAAAAAAAAATTTTACTAATGTTCAAGCTGCAATAAACAAGATGAAACAAAAATAAAAATTAAAAACTACAGAATGCTTGGAATGGTAGTGTAAATAAAGTTATGTTTCTAAACGTAAATATCTCCTTTTTGGTAAGAATTAGGATATGGAAATTCTTATCGAAAAGGAGTATTTTTTGTCTGCTGATTATAGTTCTTGACTTTGAAAAAGCTGTTTTATTTCTTCTGAAGATTCTTACATTGTCCTCTGAAACCATACTTCTATCCAACCATACATACAACCTATATACAATAAACACTTTTGCTCAGTGGTGATACATTTTCCCTATTTTGTCTCATTTTTTCTCTTCCTATTGACATTTCAAGAGACGGTGATGCAATTATATCGACGATACAAACGTTTCAAAGATATAGTAGGAAAACTTATTCCAAGAATCAAGTGCACAGAAAGGAAAGATAAAATGACACTTACACAAAAACGTATTCTTATTTTATTTATTATTATTGTTATAGCAGCAGTTTTGGGGCGAGTTGTCTTCCGAGCATTTTTAAACTTTTTGTTAGGTGGCACTATGTTTGGAGGTAACTTTCTATGAGTAAAGAGAAAAAAGTGAAAAAGAAAGATAGAATTATGTGGGGATTTATCTATGTTTTTACATTTATTGCGGCCTTTGGAGGGTCTATTGCGTTCAAAAAGAACCATGATCCATTTAAGGGAGAATTTAAGGTTAATTGGAATGATTCAGTTGGTAGGGGATATACCAATATTGCCTATGGTGAAGATGAAGCGAATAAATTTGATCTCTATGTTCCAGCCGATGCTTCTAGAGACAGTTATGGTTTAAAGGAAATCAAAGCGGAGTTTGGTACGCCTGAATATCCTGAATATAATGAAGAAATAAAAGATATTTCTGCCTTGCTTTGGATAAATGAAAATACCGTTCCTACCCTTGTGGCATATGGGAAATATGATAAAGTACAGCCCTATGAAGGTTCACAAAGACTTCTAAAAGCACTTAAAGATAACCATGTTCCATATGACTATTATTTATGTGAACATTCAGGTCATGGTCTATAAAATGACAATAAAGTGTATGGGGAATATATGCGGAAGATATTGAAATACCTTGATACTTATATGCCCATAAAATCAAAGATAAGAAATAGCAATTGAGATGCTCAAGTTTTTGTAACATATTCCTCTTTTCTTTTAAATGTTTTAGATATAAGATATTTCAATATAAAAATCTTTTCCACTTCTGCCTGTTGGTCAGATAGATGATTCGCTTTGGATACACAGAAGTTTTTGATACTATAATAGAAGTTATATTAAATTTCCTTACCCACTTTGTTCTATTGAGAAATCTTTTTGTCTGCATATCCAAGAAAAGATATGCTCTTAATTGCAATATTTTCTTTTACACATTATAATACTGATTATAAATGATAAAGGATAGATGTTTAAGGAATGGGAAAAGGAGGCATCTTGGAGTGAATAAGATTTTGTTGGTTGAAGATGATATGGAGATTAGCACCATGTTGAAAAATTTTTTGATGACAGAAAATTATGAAGTGGTGACAGCGTTTGATGGTGAGAGTGCTTGTAATAAGTTTTTTCTAGATACATTTAGTCTAGTTCTGTTGGATTTGATGATACCTAAAATAAGTGGCATTGAGGTGATGAGAAAAATCAGAGAACATCACACGGTTCCAATTATCATTATATCAGCAAAAGACACTGATTCTGATAAAACTCTTGGTCTAGGATTAGGAGCGGATGATTATATTACAAAGCCATTTTCTGTAACAGAAGTATTGGCACGAATCAAGGCAAATATTAGAAGAAGTACACAGTATGCATTAGGATGGGCAGAGGCACAAGAGATACTAAAAAAGGCTGTCTTGTGATGGACTTAAATAATTATTCTGTAGCGAAAAAAGGTAATAAGGTAGAACTCACATCAAAAGAGAGAGGGAAACCATGAGTGATAAAACCATCATGTTTTTTCTGGCTGTTATAGTTATAGTTCTATTTCTTGTTGTTTTATATCAGCGGTTCGCCTTTCGTAGAGGGATACAGATGAAACTTGGACAGATCAATAAAAAATTAGAGGAAATCTTACAAACAAACAGTGATGAGAAAATAATGATATTTACAGATAATCTTGTACTAAAAGAATTAGATGCACAGATTAATTGTTTGTTGGTAGACCGTCAGAAAATAAGAGCAGACTTTAAAAGAGAGGAAATCTCTTCTAAAAAAATGTTGTCTAATATATCCCATGATATAAAAACGCCATTGACAGTCATATTGGGGTATTTGGAAATTATGCGTTTGAATTATGTGGATGATGAAATGCTGAAAAAGGCAGAGGCAAAGGCAAAACAAGTGATGGAGTTGATTAATCAGTTTTTTACATTAGCAAAGCTAGAGGCTGGAGATACAGATATAACTTTATATAAAATTAATATCTGTGAAGTATACAGAGAAAATGTTTTGGAATTTTATGATATTCTGCTTCAGAAAGAATTTAAGGTGGATCTATGTATCCCAGAAACATCTATTTTTATACAGGGAGATAAAAGTGCACTTCAAAGAATTTTATATAATTTGTTGTCGAATGTTATACGTTATGGTAGTGATGGAAAATATCTAGGTATGTTTTTGCGTCAGGATAAAAGCAATGTATACATAGATGTTGTTGATAAGGGAAAAGGAATTGAGAAGGAATTTACAGCGAATGTGTTTGACAGGTTATATACGATGGAGGATTCCAGAAATAGAAAAATACAGGGGAATGGATTAGGATTAACGATTGCAAGAAACCTTGCCATCCATTTAGGGGGAAATTTATTTTTAAATAGTATACAACAACAAAACAATGAATTTAATGTTTTCCTATCCCATCAAACGACAACAGATATTGATTGGTGATTTTACAATGGCGGGCAATACAGTATTTCCTATAATTTTAACCATGATTTCATTTGGTTTTGCCATCTTGTCTATCTACAATGTGGAAAATAAGGACTTGATATAGCCAAAAGTGATTTACTTTGAAATGAACACGTTCAGAGAACTAGAATAATGATATAAAACAGTTTTACAATTTGAATGTTATGGAGAAAAAATATGTTGTACAGACAGGCAAAAGAACAAGATATAGATAGCATTTGTATGTTAATCAAAGATGCAATTATTAATATGGAAAAGCACAATATTTTCCAATGGGATAATCTATATCCTAACAAGGAAGATTTTATGGAGGATATCAGGAAAGGAGAACTATATGTTGGATTATTAGATGATGATATCGTGGTAGTTTATACTATAAATACAGAATGTGATGCAGAATATCAAAAGGGAGATTGGAAATATTGGGATTGTGAATATCGTGTTTTGCATAGATTATGTGTTAATCCAAATTATCAAAATCGAGGAATAGCAAAAAGCACACTTATGTATATAGAAGAAAAATTGCAAAAAATGAATATTACTTCTATAAGGCTTGATGTCTATAGTAATAATCCATTTGCATTGGAATTATATTCCAATAGTGGTTATGAAAAAGTGGGATTTGTTGATTGGCAGAAAGGCAGGTTTTATCTTATGGAAAAATATATAAAGTAAATGTAACTATTTTGCTATTGCTCGCCACAGTGGGAGTCTATTAAGCTAAAAATATGGTATTAAGATAAAGGGGAAAGATAGATTATGATGAATCTCGTTCAGAAATTAGAGGAAAGTATTGCAGATAAGATAAAAAATTACCAAAAACACTTGAATGATTGGAAATTTGATGATGCACATGTTGATAAGTGGATTAATCAATTTCCAGTAGATGAAAGAATTATTGTTTTGACAGAAACAGATAATTTGTTAGCTCAAAATTATATGTCTAAAAGAAACATAAAGGAATTTTTTGATGAAATATGGTCAACAGAGGAAATTATGGGAACAAGTCCAAGGTTATCAATGGATAAAATACAGTTTTTGAATATACAAGGTAGAGGAAATAGTCAACGTAGATTGGTTGATTTATTAGAAAAACACTACTTAAAAACAAAAGGAGTTGCAATTAATAGAGAGAATCATTTTAATATCAACAGGTATATTTATTTGGACGATTGTATGTTTACAGGATTTAGATTGATAAAAGATATTAATGATTGGATTGACCATATGCATCCTAATAAAAATACTCAATTAGATGTTATCTTTCTGGGAAAGTATAATGGTAATTATAATTATGTGTTTAAGCAGCTTCAGAAAAAATGTTCAGAAAGAAGGATTAATGTAGATATTTATAACATGTATGAATATAATAATGATTTGCAGAGCATGCCACCATATGATGTGCTGTGGCCACAGTATATGGAGGATGATGAATATGTGAATGCTTTTGTAAAAGAGATGGAAGAACAAAAAAAGAACACTGGAAAGGGAGGATTAGGATTTAGAAATCCCTATTTAACAAAGGAGGAATCAAACCTATTCACTTCTAGCCAGAATCGTATTATATTTGAAAAAGCGTTATTAAAAAAGGGGGCATATATTTGTAGTTTACCTCAATGTAGAAATGAAAGACTGAAACCTATGGGCTATAGTCATATAATATCTCTAGGATTTGGAGCTTTTTTTGCCACTTGTTATAATATATCTAATAATTGTCCATTGGCATTTTGGTGGGGAAATATGCAGAGTTCTTCTTCAGAAACATTGGGGAAATGGTATCCACTTTTACCAAGGGAAGTACATCAACAATAAAAGGAGATTTTGTGAGCAATTATAATAAAAAAATATATATAATAGAGGACTGCATTACTTTTAGAAGGACACATGAAAAATATGGTGGTTTGTCTAATATGGCTGGGGGATATCCAATTTATTTTGAGGGAAATAAGATACTTACATCAGAAGCGTTATACCAAGCTTGTCGTTTTCCAGAACATTCTGAAATACAACAAGAAATCATTATGCAAAAAAGCCCAATGACAGCAAAAGAAATTAGCAGAAGATATGAACACTTTACAAGAAAGGATTGGGGCAATAAAAGGGTGCCAATTATGAATTGGTGCATTCATATGAAATTATTGTATAACTGGAATAAAATGGGGAGACTTTTGCAACAGACAAACGATAAGGAAATTGTTGAATTATCTTCAAAAGATAATTTTTGGGGAGCGTATGAGAAAGGAGACTATGCAGAGGGATATAATATATTGGGATTATTATTAAAATATATGAGAAAAGATTATATCATGAATCAAGACAAGAAATATATTATTTTGGCATGTCCAAAGATAGAAAATTTTAAATTGATAGGACATACAATTGGTGATATAAAAGTAGATATTACACAGAATTACCATCTAGGAGAAACATACAATCTGTTTGATGATTTTGGTTTATAATTGTCTAAAACAAAATATAAAGGTAAAAAGGAAAAGTCATAGTATTTAGCTATGACTTTTTTGTAAACAAACCATTTGTCTTTATTCAATGAACTTTCCACTGGTTGTGAAGAACGTCAGGAAAGGTAAATTTTCTTAACAGAGAAGGGACTTTCCTATTTCTATAAATTGTTCACACCTTTGCGAGAGTTGGAATGTTGTGTACTTTATATAGAATTCATGGTTCTTGAACAGATAAACAAATGTTATAATAGTAGGAATACAATTTATAGGCTTTAAGAAGTTTCTTTAGTTATTTTTAATTTTATAAAGTAGATGTTATAGTAAAACATGTATATTTTTGGTATAATTATACTAAATTTTATTTACATAAAGTGAGAAACATTCATATGCTTGTAAAAGAGCTGAGTGCATCCACAAACCTAAGCTGTCTTACAGAGCATAAGGACATGGTTTAAGGGTTAAATATTACAGAATGTTTAACTACTACAAGTAACCTAAAAATATAGGAAAGTAAATAAATTTACTTAAAATAAGTCAAAGTAGAGGAGGCAGATTATGAACATTGATTATAGTCAGTTTTATAGAGGAACAACAGGAATTACTTCTTATGGGAATGGTGCATATAAGAAAGACACACTTGTAAAATATGAATTTAATACTTTAGATGAACATGGCAATCAGGTTATGGATAAGATGTCAAAAGAAGAAACCTTACAGATGATGAGGGATATTGGATCACAGTATGGAGAGGAAGTTATTGTAGAATTTTCAGGAGATGGTATGGCAGCTCTTGTGGAAAGTAAAAAAGGTGCAATAGAAGATAATACAACACAAGAAGCAATAGAGAAAAAGAATGCAAGATTTCAGAAGGAAATAAAGCATTATGATAAATCTATCAATGACCTTCCAATTTATTCAGGAATGTATGATGCAGACAAAGTGATTGCGTCTGTGTTAGAAAATTGTAAGAAAGAGGAACGAGAATTTGTATATCATACGATTCAATACAATTTTCTTATTGAGAATAGTAATTCTATGACTGAGGAAGAACGAAGAGCAAATATCTCACTTGGCATGAAGAAAGCGGAATATGCAGCAGAGCATTTTATTTCAAAAGATAATAGAAAATCTTTTCTAGAAGCAATGGAAAAGATTGCAAAATTAGCAAGTGCTGGAAAAGTGGACAATCATGGAAATATAGATTATAGGGTAGCAAAAGGAAGGTATTTGGGGCATGGAAACAGTCTTGTATATACTACTAATGAAGTTGATATGATGCAAAGAATGGATAGCAAAGCATATGAAGAATATCAAAAATTGAACCAAAATAAGGATGATGTACTCCATTCGTTAAAATATCTTACAAATTGGTATCAAGACGTAGTAACAAAGAATCCTTCCATAATTGATGATTATGAAAGACAGTCGGAGGAGTATATAGAGAAATATGTGAAAGATCAGAAACTTGATAAGACTTTTGCAGACATAAAAACGAAAAGTAAGGCAACTTTTCTAGAAAGTTTAAGAGTTTTTCAAAACAATAATCCCAAATTCCTTTCATCTATTATAAAGCAAGAACTAAAGTTTTGGGAGATTTAAGAATTGTGTATGAAAGATAAATATTAATAAACTCCCTTTTAGGAATTATGTATTTAGGGAAAACAAGTCTATCACTATATATTGTGAGGAAATATGGTTATACCACATAAATAGATAAGAAGAAAGCATGATAATTACCACCCTCAAAGGTTTTCCTTTTGCTATTGTTCCTTTCTGTACACTTGATTTTGGGAATAAGGCGTGTTACTATATTTGTGAAACATTTGTATTGTCGATATAATTGTATCAGTGATTTTTGCAATGTCAATAGGAGGAGAAAAAATGAGGCAAAACAGGGAAAGTGTATCACCGATGAGCAATGAAGGAAGAAATATTTATGTGATAGATCATATAACAGAATCTCTCCTGACATTATTGGAGGATAAAGCGATGGAACATATTTCTATCAGTGAATTATGTGACAATGCAGGTATTGGAAGAGCTTCTTTTTATCGTAACTTTGATAGTAAGGAAGATATTTTGAGGGCATATATCAATAAATTATTTAATGGGTGGAAAAATACTTGGGAGAAAAATAACAACATTCCTCTTAGTTCAGGTATTGGCATGATATTTGAACATTTTGAAGAGCATAGATCCTTTTATCATCTTCTAAATGAACGCCATCTTATTTATTTGTTAAAAGATGTTATTTTGGATACTATGGAATTAAAACCAGATTTGCCTAAAGGTGAGGCTTATGCAAAAGCATTTGTTGTATATAGTTTATATGGTTGGATAGAGGTATGGTTTCAGAGGGGAATGCAAGAATCTGCAGAAGAAATGAAACAGCTATTTCAAAGTCAAGGAGTATAAGGAAAAGAAGATAATAATTGCCTTTTAGTTTATGCCAAAGACCATTGTTTTCATTCTAAGGGTACTTGTTTATCTTGAAATGCTCCCATATAGTATATTTGCATAGATATCACAGTTCTCTAATGAATACACTTTGTTGTAGCTTAATTATTAAGTTTTTTATTATAATTGCATGATTTGTTTTTTAATCAAAGGCAGATATGGAGGATGTTAAAGTGGAACCATATATAAAAAATGCAGGTGGAACAATTGTTACAAAATCAATTTTATCTGGAACATCAAAGTTAAAGTGGTTGTTCTGGCAGGAAAGTGAATTTGGAATTTCGTTCTGATAGGACTGGAAAATACTTTATAAATACAAAAACAGGAGAAGAGATTCGGGAAGAAGTGAAATCTCCTATGCAGATTGCCTTTGAGAAAAATTTAAGATTTTTAAATAGGGAGACATATGAAATAGAAGTTTTCGAAAGGTTTTTTCAGCCAAATAAAGAAATTAAAACGTTGCTGGTAGGAGAAAGTGACTTTCCTACTGGAGAAGTGGTACTTGCAGATCCACTTGCTTATTTGGGAACTAAATATGAAACGGACTTAGCTAGAAAGATAAGATCTGGGAGTTATCCAGTAGAGCTTTCTTTTTATTATTCTAAGATAGTAGGGATAAGGATTGCAGCAGCAAGATTAGTGATAAGTAATCATGAGGCAGTGCGCTATGAACTTGCTATGCCCAAAGGATATACAACAAAAGATATAGGTAAACAGGGGGTATGGTCTTTTTTTGGAGTAGATATGGGATTGACTTGTTTTTCAGATCTACAGGTAGCAGAAAAATACAAAGAATTTATAGAACAATGGGGAGAAGAACATCCAAAAGGAAATATATATACAGATTATTTTGCAGAGTTTTTTCAAAAAAGCTTTGAGAAATACCCAGATTTTCAAAAAGATAGTGGAAGTTTTCTTTTGTGGCAGATACCTGAAACAGAATATCGGTTAATTTTATTTGCAAGTGGTATGGGAGATGGTGTTTATAGTGGTTATTGGGGATTGGATACTGAGGGGGAAGTAACCTGTTTAGTAATTCCATTTATAAATCCAGAATATTTTTAATAATTATGCAAGAATGATTTAGCAATCAGTTTGTTGTGTTGCAAGTTTGATATTTTATAAGATACAGTTGCTTTGTTTATTAGTAAAACTATCAGTAAAAATTGATAAATAAAAAACAATATGATAATTATAAATAAAAAATTTATTTATGGAACTATGAAATTGAAAATCAAAGACAAAAAATAGAAGCTATGGAGAAAAAATGAATAAGAAACGATTGATGATTATTATGTTATTGGGGATTATGGTTTTTTATATGGTGGGATGTACAAAAAAAGAAGTTACACCAGAAAATAACAAAGTTAATACACAAAATGAATGGAAGAAGGTATCACTACCAGAAATCCGAAAACAGGCAGAGAATCAGAAAACATCCTATAAGAATCTAGATTTATCAAAGACAAAAATTATTATTCCAGAGGTTGATGAGGTTTATGATATGACTTTTCCCATATCAACAGATTCCTTTGAGCGTCAGGTGGAGAAATTTCAGGAGAATATTAGAAAGTATGAAGGCTTGGAAGAGGATGTGGATCTGACCCAATACATGTCTGTTATGTATTGGGATGTTGAGAAAAATGACAGATTAACAATCCCTTTCAATAAGGCTACAGAGCAGCAGAAGAAGGAGATACAGTATTTGGGATATAATGATGGAAAATGTTCAGAATGTATTGTATTTTCTAATTTTATGTTAGAAATGGGAGATCATTCCGTGCTTAAAAAAGTGATAGGTGATAGTATGGAATATTCAGATAAAGCATATGGGTATGAAGGACATGATCTTGGAACCTTGGTGAAGAGATATGATTTATCTAAGGATGATATTTCTGGTATTAGTTATCCTTTGGTAGATGGAGAAGTAATTTTAAGTGATGCGATTGCCTATGTGGAAAAACATATGAAAGAAGATTATTATTTTGTGGGATCTAAACTTCTGGACTATCATGTATTTGCGGTGGAAGTGCGTCAACTGACAGAGGATGTCTATGAATATGAATTTGATGTCAGTACTTCTTATCAAGGGTTAACATTAAATAAAGATGATTCTATGGAAGTCGTTCCTGAAACAGAGTTGGAAAATAGAGAGCCTTTGGAACCAGAGATATTTGCAACCAATCATCTTGTAACAATGCTTCAAAAAAACCGTTTGGGCTATATTTGGAGCTGTTGCCAGCATTTTGAATCTGTGAATATCAATGACACCTATCAAGATTTATTGACAGTAGAAGATGCTTGTAGTTTATTGAGTGATTATATAGCAGAAGATAAAAAGTTTCAAATTGGTTCCATAGAGTTAATTTATCAGACTGCATTTGAGTATGAAAATAAAGAAAAAAAAGATAAGGGATACATTCAATCTGTACATGCAAATCCAGTATACCATTTTTCACTTTTTAAAACAGGATTTTCAGAATTTGGAAACCTTTATTTTGATGTAGATGCGGTAAGTGGAGAGATTACAACAATGAATAATTAAAGATGGTTAATGAACGTTTATTATGCTCAACTTGTGGGACAGGCCATAATAAGTATCCTTCCTATAAGAGATGAAATACTTTCTTAGGTGCTAGTGCCTACCTAAGTAGGCAGGAAAGTTCGATAGGAATTAGAAGGATAGGTGGATGTGAATGAAAATAAAACTCTATAATAAGGTATGGGAAAGAGGTATTTCTTGGAAATTTTTTATTTGTATAATAGGAACAATTCTATTATGTGGATTTAGCACATTTCAGGGAAGTTTTCCAGAAGTAAATGAGATTTCACTTTATGCATGGTTGCATTATAGTAGAGAAGAATTATTGCTTATGGGTGAACAGGCAAGTGCATATTTTATGATGGTAAATTTTCGGGATATGGAATGGTTTATTGTGTTTTTGCCTTTATTGGCTGCTTTTCCAACCGTGTCTGATTTTGCAGAACAATGGTTTAGCGGATATTATTATCCTTCTATTTCAAGAAAAACGCGAAAATATTATACAACAAAATGGGTGTTTCGGGCTGCTTTGCAAGGGTTTGCCTGTGTGGTGTGTGGTATTTTGATTTATTTTGTCTTAGTTTATTGTAAATTTCCACATTATGAAGAATTTAACCTAGATGCAGAAAGCAGTATTATTGCAATGTCATATGGAACAACTGCGTTAAAACGCTTTGCAACTCTTTTTCTTATGGTATTTCATACGGGGTTACTTGCTGCTATTTTTGCAATGAGTGCTGTGCTTCTTACGGTGTTATGTAAAGATAGTTTCTTTGCAGTCAGTAGTTTGGTACTTATGGAATACTTTAGTGCAAAATTGTATGCAGGATATGAAGGAGGACTGATTGAGCGATATTATATGCAAGAGCAAGAAGTTCCTGTGTTCAATAGGATTCTTCGATTTGTTTTCCCTTCCAATCATTTGTATTATGATCAAAGTTTCTCCAGAGAATATGGGATAGGCTATTGGTTTTATTTGATGTTTGCAGCAATTCTGATTGCAGGTATTTGGCTATGGCTTTATAGGAAAATAAGGAAAAGAAATGAATAAGATAAATATTTTATTGTTTTATAGAAGGATTAAGAGAAGGAATGGATAAGATGCAAAAATTACATAGCGTTTGTTGGATTGCTGGAATAGAATATAGGAAATGGTTGACACTTAAAAATTTATTAATTCTGCTTTTTTCCATACTTTTTCTTGGAGAATACGTTTTTTCAAATGTACTACGTGTTGCACAGATGACGGGGCTACAGATAAATTATTTAGAGCCTATGGATCTTGTGATGTCGTTTGAGTTTTATATGATGGTGATTCCACTGATAGTTATTGTGGAATTATCTGGATTTCCAGATAAAAGTGCAGGAAATATATTTGTGGTAATGCGTGTTGGGCGTATCACATGGCTTTTGGGAGAAATTTTATTTGGAATTCTTGTTGGACTAACTTGTTTGTTTGCCTTTTTTGTTGCAAGTTTTGTCTGGGTCTTGGGATATGCAGGATTTTCTAATCAGTGGTGTTCATTTATGACAGATATTTCTGAGAAATTTCCAGAGATTTATTCCCAAAATCTTAGATTATTTTTAGAGTCGGGCACAATGGCTCATGGGACACCAATCAGTGTTACCTTGTCCTGTATTGGATTATTACTACTTTATTTTACTATTATGATACAGGTGTTATGTCTGTTCCGTTTCCTTGGACAGCAAAAAATTGGTCTAATAATAAATATTGGAATTACTATTTTTGGAGCAGTAGCAATATCTTATATGGAAAATATAAAATGGTTCTTCCCAATCACACATGCTATTTTTGGGGAACACTTTGATATGTTTTTTGCAAAGCCCATCGTTTCGCTGCAATCTTCTGTGCTCTATTTTATAGTTTTGAATGTAGGTTTATTGATCATAAATGCGCGGCTGGTAAAAAGATGCATGATAGCAGATGGAAAGTGGTGAGAGGTGAGACATATGATACAAATAGAAAATCTAAGCCTAACAATTCAAAAGGCAGATATTTTAAAAGATATTAATTTAAATCTGGAAAGTGGGAAAATTCATGGTTTGATTGGAAGAAATGGCTCTGGAAAGACAATGCTAATGAAATGTATCTGTGGTTTTGTACATCCAACTGCAGGAACGATTCAAATTGATGGAAAATATGTGGGAAAAGATATGGATTTTCCAGAGGATATGGGGGTGATTATTGAAACACCCGAATTTATTTCTTATATGAGTGGTTTCCATAACTTACAGTTGCTTGCAAAAGGTAGAAAATGCATTGGAAACAAGGAAATATGTACTGTTATGGAAATGGTTAATTTAGATCCCAAAAGTTCTCTTCCTGTAAAAAAGTACAGCCTTGGAATGAAACAAAGATTAGGTATTGCACAGGCAATTATGGAACATCCAAAACTTTTAGTACTAGACGAACCTCTAAGCGCATTAGATGAAGAGGGTGTGAATGATGTGCGGGAAATTCTGCTAGAAAGAAAACGATGTGGAGCAACCATTATTTTATCCTCCCATAATGCAGAGGATATAAAAATACTTTGTGATAAGGTTTATCGGCTACAAAAAGGATGTTTGGTCAATTAAGATAATTTTTCTGCTGCACACTTTCAGTCAGTACTTGTAGGAATTTTTTTGGTTGGTTTGGAAAAACTTGATATTTTTTCCATATAATGCTTATTTCCACTTCCATTTTAGGTGCTAGTGAGCGAAACATAAGTTTACGGTTTCCAGAAGTATTAATAATCTTATCAAAAGAGATTGCATATCTTAAACCTTCTTCTACAAACAAGGATGCATTAAACAACAGTTTCTTTTTCTACTAATGGGGAGTTTTCAAGGATAAGAACTCCCCATATATCTTTGGAGGGAAGTTTAAAGGCTTCATATTTTTTTAAATCTGGTGTTCTAAACAAAATTCCAAAATCAATTAATCCTTTATTCAGATGTTCTGTCACAAAAGAAGCATTTCCACTAAAAATATGATAATGGATTCTGCTGCTCGCACCATACTCTGCTCTCTTGCAATCACAAGAAAATATTGAAGTATGCGGATGTCCATATTTTCCTTTATTCTTTGTGTTTTTCATTTCATGGATAACTGCTCAATAACTTGGAACTTGTCAGTACCTTCCTGTATAAACTTTTTTTGCTTCAGAAGTCCATTTCTTAATAAACTCTGTCTTTGCGTTTGTATAAGCGTTCCTATTGTGTTCAAACTGCTTCCATAATTGCAATTTCATTGTCTCATATTCCTTGGCTATTTGTGGGTATTCATTCAAATAATCCCTAAAATACAATTCATCATTATCTCCAATATAGCGAAGATGTACATGAAAAACTTTTTCAGCAAATCCGTTTTTCGTATATCCACGGTTAAATGATATTCTATTCGCTTCTGTTGACATCCGAATAAATCCATTCATTTCAATTGCTTTTGCAGTATTCTCAAGATCTAAATCTCTTGATACTTCAATCAGCACATCAACGATGTCCTTTGCCCATATCCCAGCTATAGACGTGCTCCCAATATGACTGATCCGCTCAATCGGACATTGAGATAATCCGCTTTTTAGAAGAAGTTCGATTTCATTATAGTATAATTTCCATTTATCACTATGTGCAACAAGGAATATGGGAAATAACTCCCACAATTCTTCTAAAGACATTTCTGATAGTTCTTTTTCCATTTTCACACTTCCTCAAAAATTAATTATAGTAATTCTAACATAAATATCAATAGGATTTAACTATATAAAACAATTATTCATAAATATTTGTTATTTTATAATCGCTATATAATGCTAAATTTAGACATCCATATGTTAGATGGAGTAGCAGAACCAAATACATTTTCCATTCAGGCTGTAGTTGTTGCATTTACCAAAAGAGAAGCATGGTTAGAGGAAGTAAGGAGATATATTTCAAAAGGCTGTCAATATGGGGCAGCAGGTTAGGATGTTTTGCAAGGTGAAAATTTCAGACTGAGATAGATTATCTATTCTTAAGCTTATCTTCTCTTTTGTCACTTATTATCAAAAAATACAATAAAAATTCTAAATTTTTATTGTATTTGCTGAAAAATAGAGATACAATAAAAAGGAATAAAGATATATAGGGAGGCTTATTATGAAGAAGACAAAAAGAGAAATAAATTCAAAGAAAAGAATTGCAGATGAGATTCTCTATCAGATTGGTGGAAGTGTTATTTTTGTATTTCTAGTCATAGCTATTATGGCGATTTGTATGGTAGGATGGTTAAGTATTACATCAAAAGAAACAGAGTTAATAGAAGAATCCAATGCAGCAGCAAATCAACTGACAGGATTTTTAGAACAGTATACAAAAAGTGTAGAACAATTAGCTGTTAATCCAGAGATTAAATATGTTATGATGGAAACAAAAGCTGGTGATGATATTCAGAAAACGAAAAAAATGGATACCGTTATGAAGAATCTTATCAATATTGCAAATACTGATTCTGAAAATGTTATGGCTGTCTGGATGTCTGATTTAGATGCAAGTGTATTAACACAGTCTGATGGTTTTACAAGTGAAGAGGGTTGGGATATTACAGGACGTGGATGGTATAGTTGCATCCAAGAAAAGAAAACAGTCCTAACAGAACCATATATTGATTCTTCAACTGGAAAGATGATTTTAAGTGCTGCTGCACCAGTTTATGATGATGCTACAGGAGAGGTTCTTGGTGCAGTAGGAATGGATATCTCTTTAGACCATATGACAAAGATTATGAGTGAATACAAGATTGGACGTAAGGGATATATTTTATTATTATCTGAAAATGGTACGTTTCTTTATCATCCAAAAAGTGATATCATCCAAAAGAATATTAAAGATATAGATATATCTCAGAATGTTATAGATGCAGTTATGTCAAAAAGTAATGAATTTTTAAAATATAAAGCGGATGGTTCTACAAAATATGGTTTCCTTCAACATGCTGGAGATACAGGATATATTGTACTTAGCAACTTACCATTTTTAGAATATTATGCAATGTTGCTTTTAATGGTTGTTGTATTGACGATTGTTTTTGCAATTGGCATTGTATTAATAGCAGTTAGCATTAAGAGAAGTGCTACCAGTTTGACAAAGCCAATTTTGGAATTAAATCATACAGCACAGCAACTTGCTGCTGGCAATCTAGATGTAAATCTTCATATAATAAGTGAAAATGAAATTGGAGAGTTAGGTGAATCTATCCAAAAAACAGTCAATCGGTTAAAAGAATATATTGTATACATTGATGAAACATCAGAGGTATTAGCGCAAATTGCGGATGGGAAACTAAGTATCAATTTAAAAAATGATTATGTTGGTGAATTCCAGAAGATCAAAATTGCTTTGCTCAATATTTCTGATTCTATGAATCAGGTTATGTTAGGAATTAATGAGAGTTCTGAACATGTATCTGTTGGAGCTTTTGAACTTGCTTCTGCTTCTCAAGTTTTAGCAGAGGGGGCAGAACAGCAGGCCTCATCTATTGAACAACTTACAATAACAACAAATAATGTTGCAGATCAGGTGGAGAATAGTCGTAAAGAAGCTGAAGCTTCTGCCGAGGCAACTTCACAAGCTGCTACAATCATTAAACAGAATCAAGAGAATATGAAGATGATGATGGATGCTATGAACAAAATTCACCAAACTTCACAGCAGGTGGTTGGAATTATCCAAACAATTGAAGACATTGCATCACAGACAAATCTTTTGTCCTTAAATGCTTCGATAGAAGCTGCACGTGCTGGAGAAGCAGGAAGAGGGTTTGCAGTTGTTGCTGATGAGATTGGAAAATTAGCATTAGAAAGTTCCAAAGCAGCAAACACAACAAAAGAGTTAATAGAAATATCAATGGAAGAAATCAATAAAGGAAATACCATTACTGTTAGCGCCATGAATTCACTAAAACAATCTGTAAGTGCTGTAGACCATGTAAATAAAATGATTCAAGAAACAGCTCAAAATGCTGCTGTTCAAGCAGAAAATATGAAACAACTTCGAGCAGGAATTGAAGAAATCTCACATGGGATACAAGACAATTCGGCAGCTTCTCAGGAAACTTCTGCAACCTCAGAAGAGTTAGCTTCACAGGCTGAAATATTGAATAAAATGGTACAGAAATTTGAACTTTGTTAAATTACAAAAAATTTTTTCTAAAAATTTTAAATCTATAAAGGAACTTCAAATAGGATTTTTACTGTGAGAAGTGTAAAAGATAAAAAGATTAGAAAAGAGAGCATTGATATCAATGCTCTCTTTGATTCATAACAATAGAAAATTCGCACAGCGAGTTTTTTATTGTTTATCTTCTTGTTGATAAGATTTTCATGGTAATAAGTTATTTTATAGTACTACTTATTCTTCATGATTAATATGAAATTTTCCTATTTCTGCACGCAGTATTTCTGCACTTTGATTTGTCTTTGTTACTTGTTCTAATACTTCTGCTGATTCACCTGCAATCACAGATGCCCGTTGTGCAATTTCTGTAGTTTCTTCTGCACCTTCTTCTGCTGCCTTAGAAATATCACTGATAGAGTTTTTGATTCCTTCCATATTGTTGAATAATTCTTGGGCAATAGTACTAAATTCACTCATTAATTCATCTACAGAAGTACCATCTTGGTCATACTGTTCTCCAATTGTAAGAAATCCCTTATAATCCTCAGTTACATCTTTTACCACAAAATCTAATAATTTTCTTGCATTGGAAGAAAGATTTTGTACTGCTTGTGTTACTTCTTGTGTCACTTCCTGTATCTTGATAACTGTTTGTCTAGACTGTTCTGCAAGATCTCCTATTTCTCCTGCAACTACTGCAAAGCCCCTGCCTGCTTCTCCAGCTCTAGCAGCCTCTATGGATGCATTTAGGGACAAAAGATTGGTTTGAGAAACCACATTCATAATAACGCTAGATAATTCATAGATTTGATCTATTACTTTTGCATTTTCTAGTGCTGTTTCTAGATCCTGTTGAATCTCTTTTTTCAATAATGCTGCTTTTTCCTGAGCATTTTTAATTCTCATGTTTGTTTGTTCTGCTCTTCCTTTTATTTCAGCAGCACCCTGTGCTCCATCATGAGAACGTTTTGCAATGTGTTGTACTGCTGTATGTATCTCCCCTGCTGATTCATTTGCCATTGTTGTAGTAGCTGCTGTTTCTTGCATGCCTGCAGACAGTTCTTGTGTAGCAGCAGACACACCTGAAATATCATCATTCAATTTTGTAACACATTCATTTACAGATTTAGCTGCAACACTAATTATTTCAGATTCTTCTTGTACCTGACTGATTAGTTTTATCATGGCAGATTTCATATCTTTCATGCATCTAGCAAGATGACCAAAATCATCTCGCCGCTTCAAAAATTTTTCCATAAAATCTCTTGTATAGTCTCCTTTTGCCATGCAATTCATTTGCTGAGCGGCTGCATTTAAGGACTTTGTAATATCTGTTACAATCAATAGTGCAATGATAATTAAAAGTAATATGGAGACTATTATGGATATTATAGATAGTTTTCTGGTAGATTGGAAGATATTTCTTATAGATGTATTATTTTCCACTGCCAAATCTTCTAATTCATCTACATAATTTCCAGTACCTACTACCCATTGCCAAGGCTCAAAGGCTTTACTGTAGGCACGTTTAGGATAAGTTTCTGTACTGTTTTCTTTTTGGTAATAATATTCTGTAAATCCACCATTTTCTTTCCGACCATTTTCAATGATATCTTTTATCATCTGGTATCCATTGCTGTCTTTTGTTTCTAGTCGGTTCGTTCCTTCTATTTCTTGACCAAGAAGAACTACATTGTCTCCCTCATAGGTATCAATCCAGAAATATCCACTCTCTCCATACCGAAGTTCTCTAACCATATCTTTTGCTAGTTTTTTTGCTTCCTTTTCCTTATATGTTCCATTTTGATACTCCATATAAATTTTTTCTAATAGAGTAATTACATTTTCAACCTGACCTTTAATCTGTGCATCATAGTCATTATAAAGAACTTCTTTCATACTAGAAACGGATTGTTGATAAGATTTTTCCATATTACCTATGTTCATAATACTCATAATGCACATGGATATTGCAGCAACAGTTGTCAGTATAATCAGCTTTGTACGTACCTTTAGATTTCCAAACATTGTTTTATCATCCTTTCCTTGAAGTAAATTAAAAAACATCAATTATATTTTCTTATATTTAAATTTTATCATATATTTAAAAACAGTAAATGGTTTTTTATATTTTTGTGTCAGGAATACTAAATTATTGTATGCCCCCATTGATTTTCATACAACTTATAGTGGGGAAAAGATGGTATAGGTGCCAGAAGAAAATTTTTCAGAAAGACATATTTATTTTTTAGAAATAATATTGTATGATTGGATAAATTATTGGGAATTTTATTAGATAAATAAGAAAATAACAGAAATTTTAGAATTATTCAATTGAGAATATGGATAATTGTGGTATAATTTATTTATGTCAGGAAATGAAAAACTTAAGGATATTTAAGGGGAAATCAAAGTAGTTGTAATAAAGATATATGATATATTTTTTATGTAGAATCTGAAGACCAGACCGCAATATATCCAAAGGAGGAAAATACGGAATGGAACTGAATTATTTTAAAGATAAAATTTTTGATATATTAAATGAAAATGATAAAATAGGTATTTCTGATATTGATATGAATGATAGAAAAAATTTACTTACTATTTGCATGACAGATGGCAGTATATTTGAAATTGTATGTCAGCAAGTTGCAGATAAGAAATAGGGAGAGAAATTGATTAAAAAATAATATTTTCTTAATTTCTGCAGGCATTAAGATGAAATTTTTAATAAATAATAGAGGTATGAAAAAGTTTTATATTTAGAAGGACTGATTTGTACTCTATCGTTTTATAGTATAGTAAAAATATTAATGGTGTACTAATATATAATATGATACCCTCTGTAGCATTCTAAGATGGCCGTTGGGTCGTTTCATAAGATATAAAATTAGGTCAATAATTGAATGTTGTAATTATTAGTTTATCACTAAGTAGATAAAAAGGAGTAAGAAAAATGCCTAGAACAACGATAGAGTTAAAACTTACAAATAATGCAAAGCAAGTAGCTGAAATAGTGGAAACAACAATATTGCATATATATCCTAAATATTACCCCAAAGGTGCCGTTCAATTTTTTCTAAATCTACATTGTGAGGAACATATAAAAGCTGCAATGGAGAGGGAAGAAGTCTATCTTTTTTTATTAGAAGGCAAAGTAATAGGAACAGGAAGTATTAGAGGAAATGAAATTTGTAGACTTTTTATTTTGCCAGAATATCAGCAAAAAGGCTATGGAAGCAAACTAATGGATGTATTAGAAGAAAAGGTTTTTGAAAAGTATCTTTTTATCCATATAGATGCTTCCTTTCCAGCAGAAAATATGTACTTAAAACGGCACTATCAAATTAGTTCTTATGAGCAAATCAAGACTGAAAATGGGGATTTTCTTTGCTATCATGTGATGGAGAAAAGAAAATTATGTACATAATTTAATGAATGTTCTAGTTATGTTTTCTTTTATAATGTATGAAATTGGCGTCTATATTTTTATAATATAATAAAGGCTTTGTCTCATTTTCTAATAGGAAATATTTTGAAGAACAGGTAATTGACATTTTCTTTCATGCCGATATACCAGATAAAAATAGACTGTAAAATCGGGAGGAATGAAAATGAATATTATGAAACCAGAGACCGAGAAAATAAATGTAAAAGTTGGTAATCTTGTGGTGGATATTGGCCAAGTAATTCGCAATCTTACTGGAACAGAAGTAGAGGAAGAAAAGAAGTCTGTATTACAGAAACTTTTGGATACAAAAAAAGTGGAGGATAGTAATAATAAGGAAGAAGAAAAGGCAATCAAGATTGCTAAAAAGATAGCCAGAGGGGAATCTGTTACCTCAGAGGAAAAAGCATTGTTGATAAGGGTAAATCCAAGGCTTGCTCAAATGGCTGAACTTGCTAAAAAGGAAGGAGAAAGAATCAAATATGCCCTGCAACAGGCTTCCTCTAAGGAAGAACAGCAAACAATCGTACAACAAGCATATCAACAAGTGACAGAAGTAACTAAAACAAATCCTCAATTTGGAATGTTATTGGGGGAGGCAGTAAAAGCAGCTATCCAAGAAGCCAAAGAAGAACCAAAACAAAATATGTTACCAGAGATATCTGAAGAACAGAAGAGATTTGGACAGTTACAAATGGAAAATTCGGTGGGAGAGGAACAAAAATTATCTAAACAGCAGAAAATGGAGAATCTAGCTGAAGAAAAGCAAAATGAAATTATGGAGCAGTTTTATCCAGACGAATGGGTTTCTATGTTGGATTGTAAAGGATAGAATAAGAATTAAAATTTTTCAAAGCGTGATGCTTGTGATTAAAATTTTCCAAAAAAACTCTTGCATTATCAGAAAGTTTGTTTTATAATAACACTTGCTGTGGCATGATAGCGATGAAGCGTGAGGTTGCTGCTAAGAGGATAGCAGGTTTTCCGTGGAGCGAATGTCAAGTTAGGAAACTGGCGACAAGTCA